>NZ_JBBMEJ010000057.1:0-1036 GCF_040096615.1 Blautia aquisgranensis | reverse complement strand
AATGTGAATAAAAAAATAAAGATATCTCCAAATCAAAATCTGACAATTTCAAAAATGAGCTTAAACGATTTGGCAAGTACAATTTATGGAAATTTGGATAATAAAGAATATGAAGATTATTATTTAATAGGAACCGACGATAAAGGAAATCAGGGGCTTTATAGAATGACAAATTATGGAGACACAGAGACTGTGTTTGAAGAAAGCAGAAATAATACAAAATATAAAGGAATTTCTCCAGATGCTAAAACGGTGACATTAGAATTATATGTAAATAAAGAAGAAAAAAACAGAACAACATATAAAAAATATGAAACAGGAACAGAAGATACTTACGGAGAAGGCGAAGGACGTGTTTATGAAAGTGATGAAGATCCTCTGGATTTATATAGCCCAGTGGAAGGTTTTGGATTTGATGGGAGAAATAGATGAAAAATTTGTTTACGAAGCTTCCTTGCCATGGAAAAAGCGAAATGTTAATTTGAAATTAAAATTAGCAAAGATTGCAGCAGCAGGAGTTGTAATAGCATTATTGATAGGAGGCTTGGGACATCCGCACGAGATAAAGGCGGCCTGGGAACAGATTACTTCGTGGATTCAAACTGCATTGGGGATTAATGAAAATGTAGAATCATATATAGATAGTGTTGGAAAAACGATTACTAAAAATGGAATTTCTATTACATTAGATGAAATTGCTGCGGATAAGGAGAATTTATGGGTGGCAATATCTGATAATATAAATGCTTCAAAAGAAAAGGAGACTATTCTACTAACAGAAGTGGAGATAAATGGAAAAGCGGCACAGTTAGATGGAACATATGCTCTGGAGAAAAAGGAGAACGGAACAGATAGTCAGGTTTGTCATTATAGGTTGGAAGATACAACTATTAAAGATAATACAGCAGATATAAAAATGAAAGTATGGTTATTTGATCCAACAGAAATGGATACTGCAGATACAGAAGATACGGATGAGTATATTTTTGAATTTTCATCAAATTGGGAAGAACTGGAGAAGAATACCATAAATGTG
>NZ_JBBMEJ010000056.1:0-37495 GCF_040096615.1 Blautia aquisgranensis | reverse complement strand
CAACACAAAATAAGTATAAGAACAGGTAAGAATGAAGCGATAGCTAACAAATAGCTAACATCATGCGGAAAAAGCATGAAAATAAAGGAACAGCTGTTTCCGTACAGGAAGCTGCTGACGCTGGCAAATTCTAATATAAGCATAGCTTAAAATAGCGAAAAAGCCGTAAACTCAAGGGTTTGCGGCTTTTTTACGTTTGCCTGAAAATTAGAACAAAACACTCTGAAAAAATGATAAATTTGACGGGTAGCTAACAAGTAGCTTACACGTAGCTAACAACGGTAGCTTACAAATTATTCGCTGGGGATCTCTGGCCAGGTGATCATATTCATAGCTGTACGCAGGTCTTCGATGGTCCTGTGAGTGTATACTTTTTCCGTGATATCCTGGATTTCATGACCAACGATTAACTTTAGGACATATTCGTTTATGTTGGATTCCTTTGCCTTGGTAATAAAGGTGTGCCGGGTGTCGTGAGGCTTGTGGGTCATATTCAGGCGTGACATAACCTTTTTGAAACGATTTCTGTATTTGTCATATGTAAGATGAGTTCCCTGCTGCCCATCCGGATCATTGAAAAGATATTCGCTGTGCATAGAAGTGGCCTGATTGTAATTGCGGCGAACCAGATCCATGATCTGTGGGTGAATAGGAACGGTACGATTCTTTCCGGCATCTGTTTTCAGTCCACCGATAAAAGTCATATTTTCAAAGTCAATATCTGCAATTTTCAGGACAGCCAGTTCCTGTGGCCGCCAGCCAGAATATATTCCGATCAGAACCATATTTGCAAAAGGAATTTCAAGATGGGACCAGAGAGACAATATTTCCTGATCAGAAAAAGGAACACGGACGATTTTGGGCTTAGGCTGCTGCACACCATCACAGAGTTGGGCATAGTCTTTAGTTACAATTTCATGTTTCATGGCATATCGGTACATAAGATTGAATAAGCTTTTCATTCGTGCTTTTGTGCTGTCACCGACCTGAGCATTTCGAATAGTTGTTTCCAGATGCTCAACCCGGATATCTTTCATTTTGATATTGTATAGTGGAGCACAGTGCTTATATGCAGAAGTAATAGTACGGATGCTGGAAGGACCACCTAGGGTAGGAAAATGTACATCAGACCATGCTTCGTACACATCATTAAAAGTGGGTTCTTTGGCAAATAAATCGTATGGATTTTCGTTATATCGGGTAAGAGCTTCCAGAGCTTCCTTTCTGGTGCTAAAGTATCCGATTGCTTTTTTGACTTGTTTGGCCTGATTGGTTTTTGTATCGATTTCCCATCCGGTTGTTTTGCTGGCTGCCCAGGGCTTACGTCTCTTTCCGGGAAGCTTATAAACAGATCCAAATCCATTTGGTAACTTCATAAATATCATCCTCCTTGTAAAAATGGGTACAAAAATAACAGCCAGCGAACGAGTGTTTCGCTTGCAAGGCTGCTCCGAAGATGATACAATAATTTTGTGTAATTGGTAGCATCTTCGGAAGCTACGTGCCGGTTCAGTGTTGGTAGCACTGAATCGGTTTTTTATTTATATTATTATGTAACGTAAAAGACCTCGTATTTCTACGAGGTCTTCACAAAATAACTTCAATCTTCTTTGATGCCCTATAGGCGCAATTTACAAAACAAAATGTTCTGTGAAGTTATTATAGCTTAATATATGACTCGTAGTCAAGAATTATTCACTAAAAATATAAAATTCTTTAATTTTTTCATTAATGCGAGACATAGCATTTGATGAAAGACGTATACCAGATAGAAAGTCAGCAGATTTTTTTGGAGTGTAAATACGCATTTTACTTATGGTGGTAATTTGCTCAATTTTTACAATACTGCCCACTTTCATTTTTTCAATTTCCTGTTGATCTTTTGCCAAGGAAGAAATAGTATTCAATATTTCGTCTATTTGCTTATCGATATTTCTGAAAGCCGCCAAAGTTTCAGCTGTCCATTGATCTTCTGGAATTTTTCGAAGAACACTATTGAGAGCTGATAATTCATCCAATTTGTTTTTCGTTTCAGTGAATTGACGCTTGAATTTTGCATCTACTAAATTGTAAAATTCAGTCCCGATAGATAAATCGCGTTCATGAACAGCTTTATCTGCCTTAAGAGAAGATAAAGGTACTACCGTAAGAGTGTTGGAATTATGGGGATTTTCCTTATCTAAGACAACTGCATAATGGAGTCCGCCAAACTCTGCTCCAACACGAAAACCGAAATTAACACGGATGACATCACCTCGTTTATACGACAATAGTCTTGTGGGATTAAATTTTTCCTCAAATTGAGTAAATCTAACATAGTCTTGAATCCAATATGAAATTAAATCAGCCTTTTTTAAATGTTTTTCAGAGGAATCATTAATTAAATTCTCAAGCATTTTGTTGACAGATTTTATGGCTTTCTTTTTATTTTGAATAACATCTTCTTTTGTTTTCTGGTGAGACAAAAAGTCACCTCCTGATAGTATAATGAAAAGTTTTTTGGCTACAATAACATTACCAAACAAGATGTATTTACCAGCAATGCGTTTTCTGGTGTCGCAAGGATGGTTTTACTTAATTGCTATTTCTTGTACCTGGCATGGTGAATCAGACATGAAACCATCATAGGCATATACAGTGATTGGGCTTTCTGTATCTTGAAGCATAAAAGCGAATCCGGTTTCTATGGATGTATCTTTAAGCACAGTTTTATAAGTATTATCACATGCAGTATTTCCATTTCCCATATACAATGTTAATTCAATCCCATTTTGGTAGGCTTTGATATTATAAAAACTGGTTACTGAATCTGGAGAATCAGTTTTATTAGTGAAATTAAATTTCACAACGCCTAAGATGTCTGATGAACCATCTTCATAAGGCATACTCTCAAAGCCGGAATATTCGAGAATAGAAGAATCAGAAGTTAGTGAAATTTTATCAACTTTTGATTCAGAAGAGGATGTATCAGTGCTATCATCAGAAGTAGCACCATTCATTGAGGATTCAAAGGCTTCCCAGTCTGACTTGTTATCTGCATAAGTTTGAGTTGTTTCGGAACCATTGGAAGTATCTTTAACTGTAAGAGTATAATCAACATCTTTTTCTGCAATTCCATTGATTTGCTGATAGGCTGGTGCTGTGAACAATGGAAGAAATCCAATAAAATATTCTGACGGAGCCAGATCTGAAGATGTAAGATTGATTTCAAATTCAGTCATATCATCGTTATAACTAATATTTTCAACGTTTGGATAATTAGTATCATCATTCAAAATTTCTTTAATATAATCATTAAAACTGGATTTAAGTTCTTTTTTCCACTTTTTTTGTTGCTTTTTGTCAAGTGTATAAGTTGTAGAGCCATCGGGATTAGCAGTTATTTCCTTGGCATCAGGTACATTGGTATTGTTTTCCTCACTGCCGTAATTAGGGATTGTAACGGTGATATCCTTGGCATATACGGGCACAGCTGTCAACATAGAAGCAGCAATAATCGCGCATAAAATTTTCTTTTTCATAGCGCACCTCCTTAAAATATAATATCCGTAAATAATACGACATTCTTTACAGAAAATCGCTTATTTGTGTTCTTTATTATAGAACGAAAAAAGGTGTTGCCATAATGACAACACCTTAAGATAATCCAAGCAACAAGATGGGCGGCGTATCCATCATCTCAGGTACTCTTGCGAGTGTGTCGGGAGCCTTTCCGACCTTTGCTACTTGGTTTTCTATGTCATCATTATGTATTTATTATAAAGGATCAATTCTCATCACAGCCAGTTGTGGGATAAAATAGATCATATAATTATCCACAGCAACATACTGCCCGTATTTGGAACGGTAGCAGTCAATTACTTCAGTGAGATAATCCTCCGGCACTTCCAGATACTCAGCCATCTCGTGAAGATTCCGGCAGCGGGACTCATAAGCATTGATGATCCCGATCAGGCCCACACGGAGGTTGTAGCCATAAAGTCTGGCCCGGTATTCCTGCTTTCGGTTCATCACATCAGTTGACTGATCCAGAATATTACCTGTGGTAGTATAGTGGTGGCCAAGTTCCTCAGCCAGAATACAGGATTTTTCTGCCTGAGTTTCAATTCCTTTTCGGATAGCTACAGTTCCATCACAATATAATCCCTTTATTCTTTCAGTTTCAAAAGGATAATCTATAACATCTATACCGTCCCTGCAGGCGGTATCTAGTAATTCTTCGTATGTATTCAATTCAAAACCTCCCGCTCGTGTATATTGAAATTGACAAATATTTTTAAGTGACTTATAATATACTTAACAAGACAGCTGGAACGATAGCTGAAACCTATCCGTTTCTGGCGTGATAAGAGTTATAGAAATGGCATCCTACTTTACCAGAGCGGGGATGCTATTTCTTATTGTTCAGATTCAGAATGGCTACGATCAAAAGTCCTACATTTAGGATAATCATAAATTCTTCATATGTACTCATAAGCCCCACTCCTTTCTGCAAGACTCAGAAACGGAGTGGTACCGCATCCTTCCAGTTGCCTGGGTAAGTATATTATATTGTCAAACCACATTTGGCATATCTGCCAATCATTTCCTTTTTTCTTTTACAAATTCTGCGAACTGGCGGATTTCTTTCAATTCGTCTTCGGTGTATTCATCGCCATCAAAGTGGGCGGCGAGAGTAGTAGGTTTTGCAGGTTCATCCCATCCCATAAGATAAGAAGGGGAAATATCGAGAGCCTTGGCAATATCCTCTAATTTATCGACCGGCATATTTTTAATATATCCGGTTTCGTACCTTTGTAGGGTAGATTTACTTATACCAACTTTCTCAGAAAGAGTTTGGTATGACATATTTAATTCTTCGCGCCTGGATTTCATCCGATTCATAATATCTTGCATTTTTGCGCTTATTTCTTTTTCTCCCATATAAGTACCTCCATATAATGTCATTATAAACTATTTTTTCATATTTGCAACATATAATTAAAAAAATACAAAAAAAGTTGCATAAATGGGTTGACGTACAGATAAATGAGGTGTAATATACAAATATCCCAAATATGCAACGAGAGGAGGATGAAAATGTCGTTCGATAAACTAAAAGGGAAAATGACAGAAAGACATTTATCACAAGCGGAATTGGCTAAATGTTTAGGAATTACAGTGCAGGCATTGAATGCCAAGCTTAATGGAAGAAGTCCTTTCATACTTGAAGAAGTGGTAAAGATAACAGATATACTCTCATTGGACGACCCAGTGGATATTTTTTTTAGACCGAGCATCCCAAGAATGCAACACAATATTAACGAAACGGACAAGTAGCCATGGAATATCTGCTGTCAGACCAGAAGGAGGTGAGCGAGAATGGCAAATATTCCAATTGCAGAAGTAGTATGGTTTCCAAAATGGGATAAGCAAGCTGAGACAGAATATAAAGATACTGTATCAGATGCGATGTTCTTTGAACCTGAATGGACAAAAAAGATAAGACAATGTGAAGCATTTCTTGAATTTATCAAAGGAATGGAAGGAAAGGATTTAGTTCCTTATCTTTCGGGCGTCTCTGTATCAGTAGGTGATGCAGAACCGCCCACGTTAGCAATTAAACTAAAGATTCCGCTGCAAACTCGCCTTTTAAAGTCAGATTAAACTCATACTTTAGAGAAAGAGTATCATCGAAAAAGTTATCAGAAATAGGTTCAATATAACCTTCTCTGGCTAGTGAACGAAGAGCATTGATATACACAGCTAATTCAGAATTTTTCATCAAAAATGTATTTCTATGCTCGCTGTTTTCAGCAAGATTTTTATAGGCTGATTTCAAAATATCTTTTTCATTTTTAGAAAAACGATACATGATGTGACTTAGCTCCTTTCTATGAATTCAGGTATGCCAGTACCTGTGATACAAGAATAGGAAAGAAACTAAGAAAAGTCAAGTAACCGTTTATTTGAAAGGAAGAGGTGATCTGAATACAAAAATTGCTTATCACTGTCATTGATGGAACATTATTTTTAATACTGCAGCATTTGTATGGCACTATCACTACTATATGTTTATGTGCATTATGGATAGTGATAGTGATGAGTAGAAAAGACTAATGTCTGCCGGGAAAAGATTATAAAAGCGAGTGTGCTGCGAACACACCCGCCTTTTAGGTAAAAACTGTAGTACAAGATAAGAGGTGATATAAATGGCAATTTCATTAGAAACTAAGACGGTTGACTGTGCGGTTCGTCATATTCGGACTTTATTCTATCAGTGTTCAGAAGATAGAAAAGCAGATTTTGGAGAAACATGCAGCCAGTGTCCACATATGCCGGAATGCAATTGTGATTGGATTAATACGTTAGATCCGTTACTTCGGCATACAACCACAACAGAGGAATTTACTCCCGCAGTGAAGAAGCAGAACGATAAATAGGACAAATATCACCAGTAAAAATATTGTTTGACAATGGGCAGTCTGAACAAGCAGTGAATGAATCTTTTTTATAACTTTTTTCAAGGCTATGTCCCATTGCAACTGGCAAAAAGTCAATACTTATGGTTCTGTTTTCACCATAACAATTACAGTATCCAGAAACAATTCGCTTCATATGTATGGCCTCCTTTCTGTATGTACTCGGATATTCTCGGTACCCTGTACATACAGGATAGGAGAATCCTATTGGAACCGCAAGAAAAAGCGTTCGACAAAGTTATGAAAATCTTATAAAGAAAATGAAAGGAAAATAAAGCATGGAAGTAGGCAAGATATTACCTGTTGAAGCAGCAGCTATACTGCATGCATCCCCACAGTTTGTAAGGGTTGCAATGCAGCAGCAAAAGCTCCCGATCGGGACTGCAATTAAGATGTCCTCGATCTGGACATATAACATATCAGAGAAGCTTCTGGCTGAATACAGCGGAAAAGATATAGGAGCTGAGCTGGAGAAGATAAGAGGTGGAAGTAAATGAGACGAGATGCAATCATATCACTTTTTATCGCACTTCCTGCTGCAAACCTTCCATTCTGGCAGTGGAGAAGTTCGGCAGAAATGCTTTTAATGGCAGGACTGTTCTGGCAGGTGGCATTTGTGTTTGTAGTTGGAACAGAGTATCAGAAAAGGTAGTAAGAAAGGATCCCGGGAGTGCAGCTCCGGCGGGATCCGATGGACGTAGTAATACACGAATATTACGTTCTTATTATATAGAGAAATAAAAAGAAAAACAAGTGAAATATCAGTATCAACGCAATCTCTATAGAAGAACTGGAGGAACAATCATATGGCAAGGCGAAGGCAGGAAGGAAACCTCTTTTTTCGCCTGGATGTGGATTTTTTCTCAGATAGAAAGGTAAAGATCCTGAAAGCCCGGTATGGAGCAGATGGGATTACCTTATACTTGTATCTCCTGTGTGAGATATACAAGATTGGATATTATTTAAAGATTGATGAAGATTTTGAGTACATTGTTTCAGATGATCTGAACATGGAAAGCAACAAGGTGAAGCAGGTCTTGAACTTCTTATTGGAACGGTCACTGTTTGATAACACACTTTTTCAGTCGGACAAGGTCTTGACCTCTGCCGGAATACAGAGGAGATATCAGGCAATGGTAAAAGCCAGGGCACTGAAAACTCCGATCACTGTAGAAAGGTTTTGGCTCCTTCCAGAGGAGGAAACAGAGACCTTTATTAAAGTGCACCCTTCTTTAAATAATTCCGAGAATAATCCCGATAATTCCAGGAAAAAAGATGATAATTCCAGGAAAAATGACACAAAAGGAAAGGAAAAGAAAGAAAAGTATATATATACGGCTCCGCCGGGTACATACTTTGAAGACCCCTCTTTGAATGATATTTTCCTGCTGTTTTTGAAATCAAGACAGAATAAAGGTGATCAGCTGACGGAAGAGCAGATTCAACTGTTGACAGAGGAAGTCCTTTCTTTATCCAGTGATCCGGAGGAAAGGATCGCCATGGTCAAGAAATCTATTATGAATGGCTGGAAAGGCTTTTATCCGGTGAAAAAGCAAAAGAAGAAAGGGACATCTAAGAACCGGTTTAACAATTTCCACCAGCGGGACTATGACTTTGCTGATTACGAAAGGCGTTTATTGAAACAGGGACCAGGAGGTGATGAAGAGCGTGGATGTAAAAGAAGTATGGGGTAAGGCTTGGAGCCTTAGACCTGGCCAGAACACAACCAACATGAAATGTGTTGGTACGATTATTAAATCCGGTATCCGGTTTACGTATTACCAGGATGAGAATGGAAGAATATGGTTTGACAGTGAGCCAGTCGAAGGGAAACCTGAATGGATGCAGAGAGCAGATGAAGCCAGGAGAAGAAGGAATAGACGGTATTCTTGAAGTCTTAAAGGCTTATGTCTGTGATGAGCTCTGCTGCCACAGAGGTGCTGTAACACAGGAAGAAATGGATCAGCACTGCTGCCGTTGTAAATTACAGCAGTACACAGACAAGATCCGTGAAGAATGTGAGAAGATCAATGCTTTTGATCAGAGTTCAACGTATCAGATCATGAAGAAGTATCGCAAGATCATCTTATGCAAAGATTGCAGACACAGAGCAAAATTACGAGATGATTGTTATCGCTGCAGGAAAGCAACCAGCCTTTTAGGTACATTAGAAGACTATGATGGTTGCAGTAGAGGAGAAGAAAAATGTTAATCAGAAGTAAAAACAAAATGCACATTGTAAATATTGAAAATGGTGTAGCATCTGCTGAAGAGGAATAAGGAGAAATCATGGGTATAGTAAAATGTAAATGGTACGAAATGGACATGCCACTGAATGATGTAAAGAAACTTCTTTCAGCGAATATCAAAACCATGTCCAGAAGCTTTATTGCTGCCGGATATTACATGAAGTATATCCGGGACCGGGAATTATTCCGGGATGGTGGATATAACAGTATCTGGGAGTTTGCGGAAGATCAGTATGGAATCAAAAAGTCAGCAGCCAGTCGCTGGATGGCAATGAATGACAAGTTTTCCAAAGATGGAAACAGCCCTATCCTGGATGATAAATACAAGGATTTTAACAAAAGCCAGCTGCAGGAAATGTTGTATCTGACAGATGAACAGATGGAAGAAGCTGAGCCGGAAATGAGTGCAAAGGAAATTCGTGCAATCAGGAAACCTCCGGAAGTAGAAGTTATTGCGCCGGCGCAACAGATAGATGATCAGATCCCCGGCCAGGACAGCATTGAACAGCATCCAGAATACATGCCAGGAAAAATGACGATTGAAACAGCAACCGGACAGAACCGGCCGCCGGAGAACGAGATCCCAATCACACCGGAACTGCAGATAGAACGCTTTTTCGAAGCCCTGAACAGAGGAGATAAAGAACGTGTTCTTACGTGTGATACAAAAGCAACAACTTATTTGCTGGAAGCTCGGTATCAAGATGTCCGGATCAGGAATGGCAATTTTAATTATCAGGCAAATTCAACAGGAATTATATTCAATCCTGGCAGTTACATGGAATGCACCTTTACCTGGAATGAACTGGCCCACGAACTGATAAAACGGTTTGGAAAGAAACGGAAGCCGGTCAAGATGGTGTCCATAGATGCACCGGAGAAGACAGGAGATGTAATATCGGTAGCAGTAAAAGCATTCTGTGAGGCATATCCTGGAAAATTAAAAACAATTATGAGAATATGCCGGCAGTGTAATAACAATGGAGAAGTTGCCAGAGCAGTGCAAAAAAGAATTGCGCCGTATGGCCTCCACGGATGCACTGGACCTGAGGTAGGATATACGTTCATGGGCTTTAACGCAGGACTGGAAATTGAAATTGGAAAAGAAAAAGTGTCCATGAAGTACGGAAGGCTGGTTGTAGAAGTGAAAAAGCTTTACGATCCATGGGATTCCGAGTTTGACGAAGAGGGAAACGGCCAGATGGCAGCAGAAACGCCGGGCGAAAAGCAGCAAGACTATCCCGGTGAAGCCACCGCATTGCCGGATGCCTGGCCGCAGGAGCTGAAGGATATCCCAATTCCAACGGAAACAGAAATAATGGGATATTTGTATGATGAAGAGCGAAAACTCAGGGAAATCCTTGAAGTGGAAAAGGAAGAACCAGGGATGCCGCGCATGGAGATTATGAGACAGCAGATGATCACGGCAGGTCTGAGATTGATTAAGAATCTTGTTGAAGATTGTCAAGAAGAATAAACAAGGGTGTTTTCAAAAATCCAAATATATCACAAATACATAAGGGGAGGCCCTGACCTCCCCGGAAAGGGGCAGAAATTGTTATTTCCAAAATCGAAAAGTAAGAAAAAGAAAAAACATCATCCACCAAGTATTTTACATGATAAGAAGAGCAGGACGTGTTATCTGTGCATTATGCTCCACGATAACTGGTCTGAACATAGTACTCTTCAGGAACACCATGTATTTAGTGGACCCAATAGAACAAATTCTGAAGAGAACGGCCTGAAAATATATCTGTGCCGAGATCATCACATCTATGGACCGGAAGCTATCCACAATAACGCCCGGATCCGCCACGAAGTACAGCGTATGGCCCAGAGAGAATTTGAAAAGCAGCATAGTCACAAGGAGTTCATGGAGATATTCGGCCGGAACTACCTTGATTCAGTAGAGATAGGGGAAAACAATGAAAAGAAGGATGTATCTGTACAGGATCGTAGACCAGAACGGGAAACAGGTCTTTGAGGACCTGCTGACAGCCAAATAGGTCACAGAGAAGATTGGCTGTACAAGTGCCAACGTTGGCCAGGCAGCAGCCAATTACGCCTTGGTAGACAAGAAGTACAGGATCATACCGGAGGATATCAAGCTGAGCAGGAAGCTTGATTTTGAGCTTCTGGTAGAGTGGGAGAGACATCGGAAGTGGATACTGAAAGCAGCAGGGAGGATGAAGTGAACAAGAGGCAGAAAAAGAAACTGTTCAACAGAAAATGTGGATACCGGCTTGTAAAGCTCCCGCGAAACTTCCAGACGTGGGTATTCCAATATTACACTGGTATCGGATTAGTGACATACAAACGTATTTGCACAGAGAAAATCCCAGACAGAGTGAAATATCTGATAAACACCAGAAACGTAGAGAATTTCAACCGGATCATGGCAGAAAGGAGAAAATGATGGGGAACACATGTAAAAATTGTATCAACAACGATAATGTCCTTTGTGACTGCAGGGGATTTTTTGTAGAAGACGAAGATTCCTGTGAGAAACACCGTGAAGACTGGAGAGAAGCTATGTTAAGACGATTTAATCGGAGAAGATAAAATGCGGAAAATAAGACTTATACAAATAATCGTTTTATGTTGCTACATGGGATATTTTTCATTCAGAGGGAACATTGCAGCTGTAATAATGACAAGTACATTTATTCTTGTGCCATATTTAGAAGAAAGAAGGTGTGAAATGAGCTATAAGAACAACGAAGGTTATCCAGACCCGACAGCAGGCAAGGCAGTCAGGTCAGCAGGGAGGATGCCTACACATATTTACAATGTCAGTTGTGTTTTGAATGCTGTGGCCGGACTCCATGGCCTTGAAATCATGGGATTAAGAGATAAAAAAACAGGCCGTGAATGGCCACAGAGGAGGTGAGAATGATGTGGGTAATATTTCTGTGCTCTGGCATGGTGTTTGGAATCGCAGCCCTGGTGTTAGCCTGGATAGGAAGTAAAGTAATCCTGTCAATCAGACGACAGCAGAAAAAATTTGAAATCGAAGATGAAACTTACAACAAAGTAAAGAAAGCAATCAAAGAAAAGGAGATCAAAAATGAAGAGTAAAGTTATTATTGGAATCGTGGCAGCAGTAGCAGTTCTTGGTGGAGGATACACAGTATCAAGGATGAATTTTATCGGCACAGGCAAAGTCGGCATTGTTTATAACTATAAAGACGGAGTACAGGATAAAGTGTTGACTCCGGGAATGCACTTTATTGCACCAATGAACAAAGTAAAGGAATTTAGTACCAGCAATGAGATCCTTGTTCTTACAAAGGACAAGAGGGATGGCAGTAAAGAAGATGATTCCTTTAAAGTAGCCACATCGGATGATGCCAGCATTGCAGTATCTTTCCAGATGAGTTACCGATATGATCCGGACACGGTGATTGATACATATAAGCGTTTCAAAGGAATGGACGGAGAGGATATCATCGAAAACCGTGTCAAAACTGTTTTGAAGTCAAAGATTTCTGAGGTTACAACCGATTATTCAATGATGGACATCTATTCCGGAAACAGATCCGAGCTGAATAACGCTATCACGGAATATCTTAACAAAGATTTTCATAAAAAATACGGCATTGAAGTCCTGGATGCTTCCATCGTAGATGTGCATCCGGATAAAAAGCTGAAGCAGGCCATTGATAATAGAGTGACAGCCTTGCAAGAGAAACAACAGGCTCAGGCAGAGCAGGAAAAGGTTAAAGTCCAGAAAGAAACAGAAAAACTCCAGGCTGAAGCAGATGCCCAGATTGAACTGACCAAGGCAGAGGCAGATGCAAAGAAAGCTAAGGTTAAAGCAGCAGCTGAAGCAGAGAATACAAAAACAAAGGCAAAAGCTCAGGCTGAGGCCAATAAAGAGCTCAGCGCATCCATTACAGACGAACTGATCAAGATGAAAGAAGCAGAAGCTCATTATAAAAATGGCTGGGTCACAGTGCAGGGAGCAGATGCTGTGATTGCGGATAAATAAAAGAAATGCAGAGAAAGCCGGGAGCATACACGTTCCCGGCTAAAAGCATTAGAAAGGGGAGGATACCAGTGGGCGAGATCAAGATCACCAGGAAGCTCCTGGACAATTATAGAAAGTTAAAGAGGGAAATACCGGTCCTCAGCATGGAACTGGCTGAAATGAAACAGGGGGAGGCAGGGCTAGGGAACAGCACAATATTTGATTACAGCACAGGTTTTGCACGGCCACAGAGTGTAGTTGGATTTGATCAGGAGAGATATGATAGAAGAAAGAGAACCTATGAGCATAAAAATGAGCAGGTGGCAGCAGTAGACGACTGGATTCAGAACATTGAAGATGGCCAGACCAGATATGTATTCAAAGCGTTTTATCAGCAAGGGTTGACCTGGGAGAAGATAGCAGAAAAGACAGGATATTCACAGAGCCCGGATTATCCAAGGCTTATGATCAGAGATAAATACCTAATGCAGGAACAGATAAAATGATTGATGCACGTAAAAACACGTATTATAATATAAGAAATGAAAAATAATACTTAATAAACTGGACTTAGGCAGTTCTGCTGCCTGAAATGGAGGGTGTTTATATGAATAGATTATTTTATCCGGCAGTATTTCATAGGGCAGAGGAAGGCGGATTCTGGGTTACATTTCCGGATATACCAGAATGTATGACGCAGGGTGAAGATATGCAGGAAGCATATGAAATGGCTGTGGATGCCCTTGGCCTGGCGTTGACTGCAAGAGAAAATGAAAAGGAACCAATACCAATACCAGAAGCTTCAGCGCTTGATGCCGTAGATCCGGAAGATGGAACTCTGGTGATCGTAGAGTTTGATATGGCGGAATATCGCAGAAAGAATTGTTCACGTGCAGTGAAGAAAACATTGAGCATTCCAGAATGGCTTAATGAAGCTGCAATCCGTGAGAACATTAACTTTTCTCAGATCTTGCAGGAAGCACTGATGGTAAAATTAGGGATGAACAGGTAACAGAACGGCGGTCCTTGCGGGATCGCCATTTTTTGAGTGAAAATAAAAAAAGTTCGGATTATTCGGAAAGTTCGTTGTACAATACAATAGAAGCCAAAGACATAAAGGTCGGCGGCTTTAGGAGTCTACATTTATATGATAGGTCACAAGAAGGCATCTGGCGTCATCAGCCGGGTGCTTTTTATATATAAAATGATAATAGACATAATAAAAAATTACAATAACTTGACAAAGTGATAATTTGATGATATAGTATGAGTGTAGCAATCGATTGCTAATAAGGAGGAAGACGAAATGGCAAGGGGCATAGCAGAGCGTATGGCAGAAATAATTTCTGACCGTAAAATGACGCAAAAGGATCTGGCATCTTTATCAGGAGTGACAGAATCTGCCATTTCCCATTATTTAAAGGGAGATCGTATACCAAGAGGCGCCACTCTGATTAAAATTGCAAAAGCACTCAACACAACAACAGATTATTTGTTGAGCCAAGATGAAAAAAGTGGTTCACAAAAAGATTTTGATGATGCACGGGTGATCTTAGCACGGAATGCTTCAAAAATGACAAAGGAACAAAAAATGGAACTTATTAAACTTTTAATGTAACAAACAGGAGAGTATATGCGTCTGGAAAATGAACAGTATGAAGAGATTAAGAGGGTAGCAATAGATACCTTTTCTCTATATGGAATCAGATGTATTCCAATTAGTGCATTTGAAATGGCTATGAAAATGGGAATTAAGATTGTTCCATATTCTGCTTTAAATGAGGAAAAGAGAATTGCAGCAATGCGTGAAAGCAAAGATGGATTTTCAATTGGCAGTTCTCAGAGTCAAGAATGGATTATTTTTTATAATGATTCGTGTGAAAGTTATGGGAGAATCAACCAAACTATAATGCATGAAATTGGTCATTATGCTATGGGACATATTAAAGATGGAGAAGAGGAAGAAGCAGAGGCAAATTTTTTTGCAAAATATGCACTTGCGCCACCACCACTGATTGACAATTTCATAGAGAATGTTACCCCGGATGCAATAAGGACTACTTTTGACCTTAGTAATCAGGCTGCCAAATATGCATATTGGTATTATCGAAGTTGGCTATATAATGGAATAGGGCATTATACAGACTACGAGGAAAAAATGCTTGATTTATTTAAAGCTGTATAAGTCGAAAGGCTTTATACATACAAAAAACCAAGCACCAGGAGATGCTTGGCTCTTGTGAAAAGAGTAAACTCAGTTTGTTAACTGGTTACAATACTTTCTAGACAATTGCATTGTAGCACTGAATTTACCCTTTGACAAGAGTGAATTGTCAAAAGGAGGGTGATTCTATGTATATTTTCCGCGCATGGATTACACGCAAGGATGGTACTCGGGATTATGCCAAGGATCATGGAAAGCGCGCTTTTCGTATTTGGATTGGTCCAGGTCCTGAACCAGAAAAAGAAAAAAATCGATAATTGAGTAATCAAGAAACATATTTAGCCAGTTGATATGTTTCTACTTTAAAGAAAATAAAAAGGAGTAGAAACAATATGAAATTTAAGTTAGCAAAAAAACATGGATGTCTTAATGGTAAATTAGAAGCGTTATCTAAGGGAGATAATGTTTTGATTGAATATTTAAAGTTTGCAGAAGAATCTGTTGAAAAAATAGAAGATATTATGCAAACGTGTGTCAAAAGAGAAAATCAAGAATTACCAGTAAAACAAATGGAGTATAGTAGGGATGAGTTTAAAAAACTCCAAAAAGATAGAAGATATAAAATGAAATGTATATCTTTAATTGAGGATGAATCGGGAGCTATAATGGCTGCTGAATTGAATTTTGGAAATATTGAAATATTTTTTGAGACACAAGATGTCGAATATAGTTCAGATAAAGTTTTCATTAGAAATGCTCAAATTATGGTATATCCTTGTGGAGATTACAGTTTTAAGATATTAGATGAAGAAGCAGAATAATTAAGGCACCCTTCGGGGTGCCTTTCTATATGCGGACATTTAGCTCAGCAGGTCAGAGTAACCGGCTCATAACCGGTCGGTCCTGGGTTCGAGTCCCAGAATGTCCATCAAATAACGCGGGATGAAGTAATGGAAACTTGCAGATCTCCTAAGTCTGAAATGATGGTTCAAATCCATCTCCCGCTATTTATGAAAGGATAAGATATGTTAAGAAGTTGCAAATATTGCGGCCGGATTCATGATAGTAAATATCAGTGCAGCAGTAAGCCGGTACGCAGGAAGATACGGACAAAGCAGAATAGTTTTCGAAGCACCGAGGCATGGAAGCGAAAGAGCCTGGAGATCAGAGAGCGGGACAGATATTTGTGCCAGATCTGTATGCGAAAGCTGTACGGAACCACACAGCAATATAATAACAGGGAAATAGAAGTACATCACATTGTACCGATAGCAGAAGACTGGGACGGAAGGCTTGACAATGACAATCTTGTTTCATTATGTGGTAGGCATCATGAGATGGCCGAAGCCGGGAAGATATCGCAGGCGGAACTGAAAGAGATTGCCAGGCAGCAGGAGGATGAAATGTAATCCCCCCCCGCCTAAAAAAATCTGAAAATTTTGACTTTTTTACGACCACATATGCTCACAGATTTATAATAAATTCCCACATCAGCATTTTTATTTTTGACGGAAGGAGGGAGCGCAATGCCAACAGCATCAAAATCGGCAGATATTATTCGGATGGAAGGAAAATCACACCGAACCAAGAAAGAGCTCCGGCAGCGCGAACAGGCAGAAAAGGCTCTGCTTACAGGGATTCCGCTGAAAGAGCGACAGGAAGTAAAAGACAATGAGATTGCACATAAAGAATTTCTTCGACTGAAAAAGCTTCTTGAAAAGATCAATAAATTCGATGATATGTATGGAGCTGTGATAAACAGATACTGCATTTTATATGCAGAAACGAAGGAATTTGAGGAAAAAAGAGACCAGTTTTATAAACAGTTATGTGAGTTTCAGAATGAAAAAGACGATATGCTTATCAACAGAGAACTGACGCGGAAAGAATATTATGGCATTGAAGCTTCCATGCAGAAAAGTCTGGTATCTATGGACCGGCAGATCCAGGCAAAAAGAAGGATGCTGGCCGAGATTGAGAAGGAAAATGTTATGACAATCGCGGCATCCCTTAGATCTGTTCCAAAGAAACCGGAAAAGAAAACCAATCCACTGAAAGAAGCGTTGGGCGGATGAAAGAAGGAAAAGCATACAAATATGCCGTATGGTGTTCCACGGAGCAGGAAGGAAAAGTCCCGGAATATGTTAAAAAACAGGCAGAAAGCTGGTTACATATTGCGGATGGGAATGATGAGGACGCTTATGTAGATGAACAGGAGTATGAAAAAATATGCAAATTACTAAAATTAATGGTCCACCCGGATCTTAGATGCAGTATTTATGATGGCCTGGAGGATTATGCGTGGTTTATGATCGTAGCCGGGCTATGCACATATTGCCGGAATTCAGAACAAAGAAGCCGGTTTTATGTAACGATTCTTCTTGAAATTGCACGAAAAAATTTTAAAACATTCAATTCGGCAGTGATATTTATCCTGCTGATGCTTACAGAACCGGATTTTTCCCGGTTCTTTTCTGTTGCGCCGGATCTGCAGTTATCATCGGAACTGAAAAATGCTATCCGAAAAATTATAAAAGTTTCGCCAGCATTATACGATGAGGATGAACCTGCATTTAAGGTTTTGAGGAGTCAGATCATATGCCTGCTTAACGAAAATGAGTATACGCCACTTGCATATAGCCAGGATGGAATGGATGGAAAACTGGCAAATGCGTATCTGGCAGATGAAGCAGGAGCATTGGATGATTATCCGGTAGAAGCAATGAGATCTTCACAGATTACCTTGTTTAATAAACTTGGAATTATAATCAGTACACAGTATCCCAACGATAATAACGTGATGATCGATGAAATTGACATTGCGAAAAAGACTTTGGACGGTCTGCTGGATGATCGGCGATATTTTGCTTTGCTTTACGAACCAGATGATGATCTGAAGCAGGGAGAAGCCTGGCAGACTGATGATCGTGCGATTTATCAGAGCAATCCGGTTGCAGTATCCCATCAATATATTTTTGATGAGATAAAAAAGAAACGTACTTTAGCAGTCCTTTATGAGAATAAAAGAGAAAATTATCTTTGCAAGCATAACAATATTCTCTATAAGGGACTTGGTGTGGAAGGTTATATAGATATTCAGAAAGTGAAACTGTGCAGGATCCAACCAGATCCACAGTGGTGGAATGGCCGTCAGGTATGGGTTGGAGTAGATCTTTCCCAGACGGATGATAATACTGCGGTGGCGATGGTGACAGAAGATAACGGATATATTTACGCTAGGGTAATGGGATTTATTCCAAAAGAGAAAATTAACATAAAAACCCAGAAAGAACATGTGAATTATCAGAGAATGATCAGTAAAGGGGAGTGTATTGCATGTGGTGAGGAAGTAATTGATTACAGTGTAGTGGAAAATTATGTGATACATCTGCTGGAAGAAGAATACGGAGTAATTGTGGAACAGGTTGGATATGACCGCTACAATGCAATTTCAAGTGTCCAGAAAATGGAAGCAGAAGGGCTGGAGTGTGTGGAAATCAAACAGCATAGTTCCGTCCTGCATCAGCCAACAAAATGGTTGAAAGAGCTGATCCTGCAGCAGGTATTCCGGTATGAGGAAAACCGGCTTCTGGAAATTAACTTTCAGAATGCAAGATGTACAGAAGACACAAACTTAAACAAATATGTCAACAAAAAGAAATCCACAGGTAAGGTAGATGAGGTAGTTGCATTGATTAATGCGATGTATCTCTTACAGCAATATTTATTAAATGGCGACAATTTTGTTGCACAAACAGCATAGGAGGGATATCAAGGGAAATTTGGAAACGGAAAAAACGTGCGGATCCGGATCTGGAACCGGAAGTAGATGCCGCTATTTTAAGAGCCTGGTTATCAGGAGAAAGTATTGGAAGGGAAGGAGCAATGAATATTCCGTCCCTGGCCGGATGCCTGAATAAGATCGCAGGGACAATGGCAGCAGTTCCAATAAAGCTGTATAAACGGGAAGATGACAGGATCACAGAAGTGACGGATGACAGGCGAACGATATTACTGAATTCTGAAACAGGGGATACGCTGGATGCTTATCAGATGAAACGGGCCGTTGTTCTGGATTATTTTCTTGGGAGAGGCGGTTATATTTACATAGATAAAGTCAGGAACGAAGTACGTTCTCTCAGGTATGTGGCAGAAAAAAACATAAGTTTTAACCAGAATCCGGATGTGATATTTAAAGATTATGACATTTTAGTACAGGGAAACACGTACAGGCCATATCAGTTTGTACGCCTTCTGAGAAATACGGAGGATGGGGCACAGGGGAAAAGCCTTATTGAAGAAAACAAGCAGCTTCTTAGTGTGGCGTATAACTCCATGAAATTTGAGGAAACCCTTGTTGCAACAGGCGGTAATAAGAAGGGCTTTATTAAGTCTCCGAGAAGACTGTCGCAGCAGGCAATCAATTCTTTGAAAGAAGCATGGAGAAATCTTTATTCAAACAATACAGAGAGTGTGGTGATCCTGAATGAAGGCCTTGATTTTCAGGAAGCGTCCAATACATCTGTAGAAATGCAGCTGAATGAAAATAAAAAGACGAATGGGGATGAGATCTGTAAAGTAATTGGGATCCCTCCATCGCTTTTAAGTGGCAATGCCGGAGAACAGGATGAAAAAAATTTCATTAAATATGAGCTTTCAAACCTGCTGGCAGAGTTTCGGACTGCATTAAACCGGGCAATGCTGCTGGAATCTGAAAAACAGATGTATTTTTTTGATTTTGATATTTCAGAACTGATCAAAGGTGATATTGACAAGCGGTATAACGCATACAGTGTCGGAATTGAAAAAGGATTTCTTCAGACAGATGAGGTCCGAAAAAAAGAAAATATGCCACCTCTTGGTATGAAATTTATCAAACTGGGGCTCCAGGACGGATTGTATGATCCGGAAAGCAATAAAGTGATTGTACTTAACACCAGTAAAACATTAGATTTGACAAAAATAAAAGAAGGGGGCGATGACCCAGGAGAATAGAGATCAGAGAGCAGTCGGTTACGATTGATGGCTATGTAAATGCTGTTGCCAGAGACAGCAGACCGATCCGGGACAGAAGCGGGGAACAGTTTATTGAGCAGATTGTTCCGGGAGCATTTGAGAGAGCCATTTCACGCGCAGATGAAATAAAGATCCTGTTGAATCATGATTACAGCAGGGAACTTGGAAGTACCAAAACAAATCTGCAGCTGTTTGAAGACAATATCGGGCTTCGTGCAATTGCAGAAATTACAGACGCGGAAGTGATCGAAAAAGCAAAAAAAGGAGAACTGAGAGGCTGGTCCTTTGGATTTATAGAAAGGGCCGCAAAAGAGGAAGATACCGATTCCGGACTGAAACGCAGATTTGTTGAGGATATGGATCTGAAAGAAGTATCCATTATTGATAACAGGAAAATTCCCTGTTATGCAAGCACTTCCATCGAGATGCGCGCAGACGGGAATGAAGTACTGGAGGTAAGAACTCTGGAAACAAAAGTAATCTCAAGTGAACAGAAAGAAAAAGTGGATTATTCGAAATATGAAGCTACCATCAGAAGATTAGGGGGAAAATCATGAAAAGTCATAGAGGAAGAATTACAAATAAAAAGGCATTCCGAGTAGCTGCCAGACGATACCTGCAGGTAAGGGCAGAGGAATTAAAGAACCTGGAGGAAAAAAGAGCTGCCCTTGTAGAAGAAATGGAAGGGATTTTAAATAAGGCCCAGGAAGAAGAACGTGCCTTTGAAGAATCAGAGCAGGCCCGTTTTGATGAAATTGAGAAAGAAATCAATGCCATTGACAAGACGATCGAAGCAAAAGAAAGAGCCAGAAATCTGGGAAATCCCGGAGGAAAGAAAAAAGAAGACGGGGAAAACGATGATCTGACCGTTGAGGAACGGGCATTTGTGGATTATGTGAGAGGAACACTTACAAACGAAAGAGCTGTGAACCTTACTTATGCGGACAATGGTGCAGTGATTCCGTCTTCTATTGTCAATAAAATCATTGAAAAGGTAGTAGAAATCTGCCCAATCTACAGTATGGCTGACCGGTATAACATTGGTGGAACAATCAATATCCCATATTATGACGAAGAAACCAGTTCCATTAAAATGGCTTATGCGGATGAGTTTACAGAACTTACCAGTACATCTGGAACATTCAAGAGTATTTCGCTTGGTGGATTCCTTGCAGGAGCACTGACGCTGATTTCAAAGAAACTGATCAATAACAGTAATTTTGATGTACTGAATAAGATTATCCAGTATATGGCGAAAGCGATTTCTGTATTTATTGAACATGAGTGTCTGATCGGAACAACCGGAAAAGCTGAAGGACTTACGAAAGTTACACGGGGTATTACAGCAGCGGCAGCAGATAAAGTTAAAGCTGACGAGTTGATCGATGTACAGGAGTCCATTCCGGATACTTATCAGAGCGGTGCTGTATGGATCATGAATAAAGCCACCAGAACCGCAATCCGAAAGTTAAAAGATAGTGATGGCAATTATCTTTTGAACAGGGATGTATCAGCACGGTGGGGATATACGCTTCTTGGAAAAGATGTGTATTGTTCCGATGCAATGCCAAAGATGGCAGCAAAAGCTACAGCAGTATATTATGGAGACTTTTCCGGATTAGCGGTAAAAGTGGCAGAGGACGCAAATATCGAAGTTCTGAGAGAGAAATATGCAACGCAGCATGCAGTAGGCGTAGTTGCATGGATGGAAATTGATACAAAAGTGGAGGATTCCCAGAAAATCGCAAAATTGACAATGGCATCCGCTTAAAGTTGCGCCGGCGCAAAAGGAGAGGAAATATGAAGATCAGTGAAATAACTGCTGCAGATATATGGCGGCATATCAGGGAATCTCCGGAAGATATGGAGACAGAAGACAATACGGAGATTCTGGTTATGAAAAAAGCCGCCGTAGAATTTTGTAAAGGATATACGGGGCTGACTGAGGAGCAGCTGGATGAGCATGAGGACATTACGATTGCCGTCCTTATGCTCATTGCGGATATGTATGATAACCGCCAGCTGCAGGTTGATAAAAATGTTATGAATAAAACAGCAGAAACTATTCTGGGAATGTACTGTATCAATTTTCTGTGAGGTGGCGAAATGATTTATACAGGAAAATTAAACCGGCGGCTCACTTTCCAACGCCTTGAAGCCAAAGAAGACGAGATGGGACAGGATAAGTCATCCTGGCAGGATTATAAGACCGTCTGGGGGAGCGTAAAACCATACAAATCTTCGGAATATAACTTTATGGGAAAGCTTAAACCAGAGGTATCTCACAGGATATATGTGCGGTTCCGGAATGATATTACTGCAGATATGAGGATCAAATATCACGGCAGGATCTTTACAATAGAAGGTCCGCCGTTGGATATTGATGAAAGACATGAACTTCTTGAGATACAGTGCAAGGAGGTTTTTGAAGGCAATGGATATCAAATTTGAGTTGACTGGAAGTGGAGAACTTGCAAAGGCCATGGAACAGGCGTCGAAGCAGTTTCCAGCTTCTGTAGAAAAAATTCTAAAAAAGGAATCGGAAAGAATTTCCAAGGACCTTGGAACAAGAGTAAACACAGAAGCAAAAGGGCATCATTCAAAAAGCAGGCGTTCAAAGAAAGAGCCAGTTAAATTAGGAAAAAGTTTTCAACAGGGAAAAGTAATTCACTCCGGAAGTAATTATACGGTAGCTGTTACAACAAAGGCACCGCATTATCATCTTTATGAAGAGGGCCACGATATGGTTACTCATAACCGAAAAAACCGCAGGGGAAGAGGAATACCAGGAACTGGAAAAAAAGTTGGTGTTGTAAAAGGAAAGAAAACGGTTGGAAAGTATATGTCGCAGCGTTCAGAATATTCCGAAGCAATCGGCCAGGAGCTTCTAAATTCAATACTGGAGGATGCAGGATTTGACTCTTAAAGATATTAAGCAGGCTGTAAATCTCAAATTAAAAGAAGCCTATCCCGGTACAAAAATATACGGACCAGACACAATAGAGGGTTATACCAGACCTTCTTTTTTTGTTTATGTGACACAGACGTTTTCAGAAAGAACAAAAAATGCGGTTCACAAAAACGTTGAGATCGAAATTGACCTTATCCAGAAACGGCCTGATGAACTTGCGGCAATGGAATTCTTTGAAAAAATGGAATTTATTTTTGGCTATAAACTTGAGGTTGGCAGCAGGAAACTGAATACCGATAACATAAACTGTATGTTTGAAGGTGAAAACAACAATATCCCTGTAGTGACATTTGAAGTGGAATTCTGGGATGAGGTGAAAAGGGAGGATAACAGTGAAATTATGAAAAACATGGAAATGAGACAGGAGGTAGGAAACTGATGGGTTTACCAGCAATGAACATCACATTCGTGGCGCGGGCGCAGAATTCGGTAAAAAGGCTGGACCACGGATCTGTTGGAATGGTGCTCAAAGATGCAAAGGTTCCAAGTGGGAATCCGGTAACAATTTTTTCAAGTGAAGATATCCCGGAGGAGCTGGGGACAGATAATAAAAACCAGATTGCCCTGGCACTCCGTGGAAATGACACGGCACCGCAAAAAGTTGTGGTATATGTTCTTGCTACTGCAGAGACAGATTACAGTAAAGCCTTCAAATATTTTGAGCGGAAGAAAGTAGACTGGATGTGTTTCCCAAGTGCAAAAAAAGATTCCCAGACACAGAAGATCACAGACTGGGTGAAAGCTCAGAGGGAAGCTCGTAACAGAGTGAAAGCTGTGTTACCGGAAACAGAAGCAGATACAGAGGGAATTGTAAATTATGCAACGAAGATAGTAACTGCAGATGGAAAGAGCTATACAGCAGAAACGTTCTGTTCTAGGATTGCCGGTCTGATCGCAGGAACAGGAAGTGATCAGTCCGTGACCTTTGCTGTTCTGGATGATGTGACAGCCTGCGAAAATCTGAATCGTAAAGCGGTAGAGACAGCCATTGATGAAGGAAAGCTTGTTCTGTTTGATGACGGAGAAAAAATCAAGGTTGGAAGGGGTGTGACATCGTTAACCACTTTAACCGGAAAGCAGAGCCCATGGAAAAAAATCCGTGTTGTAGAGACTATGGACATGCTCAACGACGATATTGTTGAGCTGGTCGAGGATAACTACATCGGAAAATATCAGAATACATACAGCAATAAGTGTCTTCTGTTATCTGCGATCAAAACCTACATGGACGAAATCCTTGTAAATGGCCTGATCGAAGATTACAGCATTAAGTTTGACGTGGAGAAAATTCGAAAATATGTGATCGAAAATGAAAAGATCAAAAAAGAAGATGCAGAAGCCATGTCAGATGAGGAAATGCAGAAACAGTATACTGATGAAAAAGTATATTTCAAAGCAACTGTGACAATTTCAGATGTTATGGAAGACATCTATCTGAATATCACGGCATAAGAGGAGGGATTAACGAGGAAAGGTTATACACCAGACAGGGTTATTAATGGAACGTTTGGAGAGTTGTGGATTGATGCTGATTATATGGCAGAAACCACTGCACTTCAGGCAAAAATGAAATTTGATACCGCAGAAGTGACACAGGCAAGGAACTTAAAAAAGGGGTATAAAGTAACGGGAATCAGCGGATCAGGAACTGTAAAACTTAATAAAGTGACATCATACTGGCTGAAAAGAGCAGCACAGGCGATCAAGAAAGGAAAAGCAATCAGAGGCACGATCATCTCCAATCTGGATGACCCGGAAGCCTTTGGCGGCGAACGTGTACGGCTTAAGGATTGTATTTTTACAGAAATCCCAATTGCAGACTGGGAAGCCGGAAAGCTGGGCGAAGAGTCCATTCCGTTTAATTTTTCGGATTTTGATGTATTGGATGCTATTTGACAGGAGGTAAAGAACATGAATTTGATTGAAAAGCTGATCAGAGTTGATAAAGAGACAGTAGAGAAAAAGGAAACAAAGAAGATCCGATCTGCAAGGCTGACAAAGCTTCTGGGAGAGGAAACAGAGATCACGATTCAGGAAGTTTCGGGTCGGAAGCACAATGATATCATGCAGATGATGTTTGATGAGAAAGGAAAAAGAAATATTTCAGCAGCTTACGACACAAACCTGATGTTCTGTGTGAATGGAATTGTTGAACCGGATTTAAAAGATCCGGCTTTGCTGGAGCATTTTAATGCTGCGACTCCAAAAGATCTTGCCGCAATTCTGTTTCAGGCAGAAGCCGGAACCATTGCAGATGAGATTATTGCTTTATCCGGGCTTAAGACTGAGGAGAAGGAAATAAAAAACTGATCAGGACGGACAGGGAAGCAAGCATTGCTTACGCACTGTTCCGTTTGAAAAAGTGGAAAATTTCGGATTATTACAATATGGGTGCGGGTGAACGGATGATCACCCGTGCTTTTTTGATGCAGGAGATCGAAGACATAAAAGAGGAGGCGAGGGAACAGGGCAAATAAAACAGTAGCAGCGGTAGTAAAGCTGATCGATGAATTTTCAGATCCATCACGGACAGTAGCAAGACAGTCAAAAAATCTGGAAAAAAGAATTGGCAATCTTGGAAGTGTATTTGAAAATGCAGGGCAGTTTTTGGAAGGAGCCGGAGAAAGCCTTACAAAATCGGTTTCTGTGCCAATGGCAGCGGCTGGAACAGCTGCAATAAAGTTCGCTTCTGAATCACAGGATGCTTACAAGCAGTTTGCGGCCGCAACTGGGACAGCAACTGAAAACCTGGACAAGTACCAGGACATGATCAACAACGTCTACAAAGATAACTTTGGAGAATCCATAGGAGATGTGGCGGATGCAATGGCAAAAGTTGACCAGAACATGTCCTATCTGGATGATTCTGCACTGCAGAGGTGTACGGAGTACGCTTATACGCTGGCAGATACCTTTGATGTTGATATCGGGGAAAGCACCAGGGCAGCAGACAGCCTGATCAAGAATTTCGGCGTTTCCGCAAGAGAAGCATTCAACCTTATGGCACAGGGGGCTCAGAATGGCCTGGATTTTTCAGGAGAATTGTTTGATAACGTTGATGAATATTCCGTACAGTTCCAAAAGCTTGGCCTGGATGCGGAGGACATGTTTTCGATTTTCGCAAATGGAGCGGAAAATGGAGCATTCAACCTGGATAAGATCGGTGATGCGGTAAAAGAATTTTCCATCCGCGCGATCGATGGATCAGATACAACAAAACAGGGATTTGAAGCCATCAGCATGAATGCCGACAAGATGGCAAAAAGATTTGCGGCCGGAGGCCAGGATGCGAAAGCGGCCTTTAACGAGGTAATCCAGGGACTGGCCGGAATGGATGATCCGGTTGCCCAGAGTGCGGCAGGGGTTAATCTTTTTGGAAATATGTGGGAAGATTTAGGTCCGCAGGTTATTACAACGCTTTCAACAACCAATGGAGCTATCGACAAAACAAAGGAGACGATGGAGGAGCTGGTCAACACCAGGTATGATACACTCACAGGAGCACTGGGAGGTTTGTGGAGAACGATCCAGGTTGATGTTCTGCAGCCTGTGGGAACCATGCTGATCCCGTATGTGGAGCAGGGAATTACTGTGATTGATTCCCTGGTAGATCACTGGAACGAGCTGGATCCGGCTACACAGAAAACGATTGTAAAGTTTGCGGCCGTGGCTGCAGCAACCGGTCCGGTATTGCTAGGAGCCGGGAAGGTATCATCTGGAATTGGTGGAGTGATAAAAGACTCTGCAAAATTGAGTGGAGCAATTGAACGACTTACGGATGGAAAAACTGGTTTTAAAGCTCTTGGAGTAATTATGAAAGGGCCGGTTGGAATTGGCATAGCAGCTGTGGCAGCAGGAGCGTTTCTAATCTATAAAAACTGGGACAGAATCAGTCCTCTGCTTGGAAAAACAGCTGCACGGTTTGAATCGTTCTGGAATACCGTACAGCCACAGCTTCAGCCGTTTTTAGGACTGTGTACAGAAATAGGCTCTTATCTGGAGAGTGGATTTATAAAAGCTGTACAATTTGTATTCTCAGAAGGATCGGATGTGATTGTAATATTCTTTGAAGGTGCAAGCCAGTATATAGACGGTTTTCTTGGCGTTCTTGAGGGAGTTACAACATTTATGAATGGAGTGTTCACTGGAAACTGGGAAAAAGCATGGAAAGGCTTAAGGGATATTGTTTCCAATTCTTTCGGAATGCTGGAAGCCCTTGTAAAAACCCCGATGAATGCAGTCATTTCCATTGTAAATGGTGCGATCAGCAGGATTAATTCTATCCATTTCACGGTTCCGGATTGGGTACTTGGAATTGGTGGTAAAAGCTGGAAAGGGCTTAACATTCCGCAGATTCCAGCTCTGTCAAAAGGAACCGATAACTGGCAGGGCGGTATTGTACAGATCAGTGAGAAGGGCGGAGAGATCGTTGACCTGCCAAGAGGTACAAGGGTATATCCACATGATGAATCTGTCCGAATGGCACGTTCCGAGAACAAAGGTACAGTAATTACCATAGCGAAACTGGCAGACAGCATTATCGTTCGTGAAGAAGCAGACATTGACCGGATCGCGGAAAGAATTGTAAAGAAAATAAAAGAAACCAATGATAATCTTCCGCAGACAGCGGTAGCATAGGAGGCGTAAATGAGTAGTAAGATGGAAATATGGCTGAAATGCGGAAAAGATTCCATACAGCTTCCGATACTGCCAGCATCCTATAACGTTACAAGGGATGCCGGACATGAAACCGTGAACGTCCAGAACCTTGGAGATGTCACGATCCTTGGAAAAAGAGGGCTCAGTTCCATAGAACTGGAGTCCTTTTTTCCAAATAAGGATTATTCATTTGCAGCATATAAGAAAAAGCAGAGTCCATGGGAATATGTGAAGAAAATACTTTCCTGGCAAGAAAAAACGCTCCGTCTGGTTGCTACCAAAACAAAGATCAATATGCAAGTGGTGATCAGCTCCTTCTCATATGGGGAGGAAGATGGAACTGGAGATATCAAATATAAGCTGTCTTTGATGGAATACCGGACACCTAAGTACACAAAACCAAAAAAGAAAAAGACATCAAAGACTGCAGCTTCCACAACGAAAAAGAATATAAAGCAGGGAACGAAACGGGAAACGTCCAAAACGAAAGCAAAGGTACATGTTGTTTCCGGAAACGATACCCTGTGGAGTATTTCCAAGAAATATTATGGAACCGGATCATATGCGAACAAAATCTACGAAGCAAACAAGACCATTATCGAGCGGACTGCAGTAAAACATGGATTCCGCAGCAGTGCCAATAAGGGTGTAAACGGATGGTGGATCTTTGACGGAGAAAGGCTTGTGATACCATGAAACTAAAGTGGAAAGAGAATGATATAACCAAATACGTCACAAGCGTTACCTGGTCCGGAAGTGCACGACAGGCAGCCCGGACCGTTGCGTTTTCTGTAGCATACAGTCCGAATGATAAAAGTGTAGAGACACTGGACATCAAGCTTGGAGATAAGATCGTATTTTATCCGGATAGCAATCAGAAAGTGCATTTTGTCGGGGCAGTTACGGAAAGAAACAGGAGTTCAGATGCCGGGGAGCTGCAGTATACGGCAAAGGATCATATGATCCATCTGCTAAGATCCAACGGGACATACCGGTTCCGGAACAAAACGCCGGAAAAGATTACGGAAATGGTATGTAAGGATATCGGTATAAATGTCAGAAACCTTGCAAAGACTGGACTGGTGTTAAATAAGATGTTTTTCCAGGAAAGGCCATATTATGAAATTATTATGGCTGCATACACAAAAGTGTACAGGAAGAATAAAAAGCCGTACATTGCCCAGATGAATGGGGATACCCTGGAAGTGATCGAAAAGGGGAAGACGATCCCGGGATTTCACATTAAGCAGGGTGAACGGATCCTTGAATCGTCTTACAGCGAGAATACAGATGATATGGTAAACCGGGTGTATGTATATAATTCCTCAAATAAGAAGATCGGGATCCTTACCAATACACGTTGGGCGAATATGTATGGAATATTCCAGAGCGCGATCACTGTGGATTCCGGTAATGGCAAGCAGGAAGCAATGAACGAGCTGAAAGGAATCAGTAAAAATGCAAGCCTGACATCAACAGGGGATTACCGGTGTGTTTCCGGTCTTGGGGTGATCATAGAAGATTCCAGGACAGGACTGAAAGGGAGATTTTGGATTGAGAGTGATTCCCATGAATGGAAAAATGGATCCTATACGATGAAGCTTGATCTGGAATTTAAGAATATCATGGACACGCAGGAAGAGGATGAAGAACAGACATCCTCAAGCTTGTCTGGTTTATCAGAGAGTTCTGCTTTGGAAGATGTTCTGAACCAGGCAAGATCCTGGATCGGGATTGGAGAAAATCCGCCTGGAAGCAATCATAACGAGATTACGGTTTTGTATGGAATGGATGCTGCCTGGTGCTGCATGTTTATCTGGGCCTGTTTCAATAAGAGTGGACATGCAGATCTGTTCATGGGAGGAGCAAAAGAAGCTTATTGTTTTAATGTCCGGGATTACTACCAGGCTCGCGGAAAATGGGGCAGTACCCCGAAAAAAGGAGCTTTAGTAATTTATGGTGGTCAGGGACATATTGGAATTGTTGAAAGTGTCAATAGTGCTGGTGGATACACAAGCATTGAAGGCAACTATGGCGATGATGTGAAAAGAAGAGATTCCCATCAGAATGTCCTTGGATTTTGTTACATAGATTATCCGGTTACAAAATCGGCCGAAGGAAGCGATGAGGTGATAAGCGGAACAACCGTAGCGGTTCCGGGATTTGTAGCACAGACAGGGATCATAAAAGACTACACAAACTATACCTATTTCTTTGGAAGATGGAACAGTGGCAGCACCCAGAAGATAATCGCAGATCTGTGGGGAAATAATGGAAAGCAAGGGAAGAATGGTATTGCAACCATCAATGGCTATTACCTGATAGCTCTCCGTCCGGTGTTTGGTTCCGCAGGTGATGTTGTAAGCGTGGTTCTGGAAGACGGAGCACGCTTCAATGCGATCATAGCAGATGAAAAAGGTGATGATGCCGGAAACCAATGGGGCCATGTGTATTCCGGTGCTGTGTCGATCGTGGAGTTTGAAAGCCTGGGAAATTCCGAGACAAATAATGGAGCGCAGCTTAATATCGGGCAATGGGCCGGAAAGAAAGTGACGGCGATCATTAACGGAGGGAGGTACAGCGGACTATGACTCCTTATGAAGAGTTAATTGAGCAGATGAGAAAGGCGGGACGTTTTTACAACCCTCAGGTGCCGGAATTTGGCATAATGGGTCATGACGGGAGAGTAAAAATAGGATCGGGAATAATAAATAAAAGTGACTATTCAGTAAGCAGCAACCTGGCTGTTAAAGATGGTATTAATCATCTGGAAGAAGGGGATAAAGTCTTATTGATGAAGATGAATGATACTGAGGAATTTGTACTGATTGCAAAGGTGGTGGACCCGGTATGATGTTTCCGTTTGCAGATACGGAATCCGATGATATTACGGAAGAGGAATACGTTCCGAAAGAGTATGGAATTGATTTCAAAACAGGACAGTTGTCCGGGAAGATCGTGGAGGGCGTAGATGCCCTCATGGTATGGTGCTGGATCGCATTACATACGCCAAGGTACAGATATTATATATATTCAGATGAATATGGACAGGAGTTTGAGGACCTGATCGGAAAACAGTATTCCGAAGGATATACAAATTCAGAGTTGGAAAGAATGACGGAGGAGTGTTTATGTGTAAATCCGTATATAGAAGGGATCACAGATTTTGAATGTGTGAAAAAAGATGAAAAGATCATGCTGTCATTCAGACTTATAACAACGCTGGGAGAACAGGAGGCGGAGATCTATGTTTGAGGATATGACTTTTGAAAATATCATGGAAGCCATGATGGAGGAAATGCCGGACGATATCGATACATCAGAGGGAAGCCTTCTGTATAATGCCTGTGCGAAACAGGCGGTTCAGCTGGAAGAAACATATATGTTTATGGCCGGGATAGAAAAGAACATGTTTGCAGATACGGCAGATCTGGAGCACCTTATCCGGATTGGAAATGATATCGGATGTTTCATAAATGAAGCTACCTATGCAGAATTTGAAGCTCAGTTCAATTGTGCAGTTCCGATCGGCAGCAGATGGAATTGCGATGAGTACAACTATACAGTGTTCAATGTGATTGATGAAAACAAGCATATATACAGGCTCGGATGTGATACATCTGGAAGCGGCCCGAATACCCTTTTATCTGATCTGGACCCGATAACTTTTGTGGAAGGGTTTGAGTGGGGAAAGATACTGAAATGCAGGCTGCAGGGAAAAGACCAGGAGGATACCGAACTGTATCGGTCAAGAGTGCTGAACAGCTACAATTATCGAGGTTTTGCCGGAAACAGGGAGTATTACAAAGGTAGGATCAATGAAATGCCTGGTGTAAAGGCCTGTAAGTTGGAAAGAGTTTCAAAACCAGATGATCAGATCAAGGTAATGATTGCAGGAGATTCTTTCCGGACTCCTGATGAGGACGTTGTGAAAGAAGTGCAGAATACCGTTGATCCGGTGGTGACAAGCGGAGAAGGCGATGGAATTGCTCCAATCGGACACAGGGTAAAAGTGGTTGGTGCAGAGGAAGAGACCGTAAATATCAATACAGAAATTACATTTGAATCCGGATACGCCTATGAAGACATTAAGGAATATATCAATCAGGCCGTTGAAGAGTATTTCCTTGAAGTAAGGGAAAAATGGGAGAAGAATGATAATCTGGTTGTAAGGATTCTGCAGGTTGAGAGAGCAATCGTGGATGTGACAGGGGTAGAGGATGTTGCAGGAACAACCCTGAACGGAGCCGCCAAAAACTATACAGTTGGGAAAAACAAGCTTCCTGTGAAGGGGGAACTGACATGCACGTCAAAGTAAACTATCCGGATGCCGTGATGCAGATCAGGGAAATCAAGTGTTCTGTTAAAGCTGGGGATATTATTGGAGAAAAACTGGAGAATCATATCCAGGAACTGGATGATAATATCACGGTAAAAGAATCCAGGAAAAGTGGAATTGAAAGAAGAGAGCGGATATTAAATATCCAGCCTTCAAGTAGCAGTGATTTGGAAACACGAAAAATTGCCGTGATTGCAAGATGGTGTATTCCAACTATGTATACGGAAAGGATTCTTCAGAAAAGATTGCAGAGTATGCTTGGGGATGGATACAACCTGGAAGTGAACATACAGCAGAAAACAGTATCCGTTACTTTGCAGTTAAAACATTATAAGAACAGAAAAATAATCTGGGAAATGCTGGAAGGAATCGTACCGCTGGACCAGATTATAGACGTTATCATTATTTATAATACATACCGTGCATACAAGCCTTTTACCTATAAAGAACTTAAGGTAAAAACATACGATCAGCTTCGAACGGAGGTAATACAGTGAAGAAAACAAAGAATTACGCAATGCCTTATCCGGAACAGGATGATTATTTCAATGTTGAAGATTTTCAGGATATGATGGTTTCCGTTGACGATCTCATGAAGAAATTATCAGATTCAGGAGCTCAGATAAGTAGCGATGCTGAACATTTATATAATCAGACAAAAGCCCAGATGGACAATATCCAGAAAAGAATGAATGCTTTTACTGCATTAAGAGATGGTTCAACAACCGGAGATGCAGAGCTGAAGGATATACGTGTTGCCTATGATGGAAAAGAATATGGAAACGCCGGAGAAGCGGTAAGGGAACAGGCTTCGGATATGCATAAAGCTCTCTTTGGTGCAGGTGCTTCCATCTGGTCAAAGGCGAAATCAGAATCCACGAAATATGTTGCGGAAACAAAAGGAATTTGTATTTTAAATGAACGCTTTACGGCAGCAGGTGTGGTAACAAAAATAAGCAGAGGAACCTTTGCCGAGAATGAAAGTACATTAAATTTGGACAGAGAATGTTCGGCTTATATTGTAGAATTCGAAAAAAATCCAGGAACTGTATACATGCCCAGTGCTGAGACCATAAAAATAGTAAGCACAACGAAAATAATATTTGAAGCAAACGGCAACGCACGCTGCTGGATCCCCGTAGAAAAAGGTCAATACCTTGCCGTAGACAGCACCGCCACTGCATACACAAGCGAAAGCAACCATGTGCCCTACATGCTCTATGATCAGGCGAACAAAACCCTGGAATGCCGGGGCTTTGGCTCTGCCGGAAGCATAGAACCCGTAGCTCCATATTCCCTCGCTCTGGAATATAAACTCGAATATGATATGGACGACACAGGTTTGGTGAAGCAGATTGATGCAAATAGAGAGACTGCTGCTTCGCTAAAGGAAGATATAGGTGAAATTTCTAAAAAGCAAGGGTATCTAAGCAGTTATGTCACGGACAGTACTATAAAAATTGATAATGAAATTTATGATGTCACGACTATTATAGATGAACTGTTAAAAAAGGATGTAAAAAAAATAGTAGTAGATGTTGATTGCTATGTTCAGAAATCAATTATTCCGAATAATGGAATAGAAATAGTCGGAAATGGTAAAAGCGTTATTTATTTTGAATCTGGAGATGGATTTAATTTTTCGGAGGGTAGCGACAACGCATCCATACATGATTTAATAATAAAGGGATATAACATACAAGATGATGTAAAGGTTAAAGATAACTGGCTCATCAACATATCAAGTGATTTACATAATGTCAAATTGTACAACTTGGATATAGAGAGCGGTTATAACGGTATAAAGATAAATGGATGGATAAATAATTATCAAAATATAATTGCTAGTTATTTTAAAGGAATTGGCGTTTATATTGGAAGAAGTGACAACACTTTTAACACTTTTTATATAAACGGTTGCCAAAAAGAGGGTTTATATATTTCATCCAGTAATAACAGAATTGATAATATAAAGATATTATCATGCGGGAAAAATTCTGATTCTTCTTGTTTTTTTAAAGGTAATAGGAATACTATATCGAATGTAGAGATTCAAGATATATATAACAAATGTGCGATATTCGAGGATTTTAATAACAATATATTAAACATTAACTTAGATGGGATAAGAACACACATTACGGACGACGCACCAATCGTACTTGCTGAATTTGTAAATTGTAGCAGAAATGTTATTAATTTAATTTCATCAAAGTATGGTCCTAGCGTTAATGACTCGTCTAAGGACGATATCATAAGTTTAAATAGCAATTGTAATACCAATTCATTGATATTATCATCATTGAAAGTCGCATTGCAGGATGGTGGAGCGAAAAATAACATAACGGTGTTAAAAAACGATATTGTTAGTTACAATATTGATAAAATTTTGACTCTGGAAGAAACATACAGTGTAAAAAAACCGACAGCAATTACTTATGTTGAGTGCACTAATATATCTAATGAATATAGCGATGCTATGTACGCTTTTAAAAATAATGGAGATGTTGATTACAGCGGGCCTAGGTTCACGTTAAAAGAAAAACAGAAACTTTTTTGTGTGGTGGTCTTATCTTCAAACACCGCCTATACTGAGCAAACACAAGCAACTCTTATGTTAACTGATCAACAAGACAATCTAAATCGTACTAAAAGTATCGGAAATCTTGAAAATAACCAAGTTCTTACTTTAATAGGGGCTGATGATGCATCACTTTCGCCATGGGCTGTATTAAATAGCGCGATGAGTTCAAGCACGATAACAAAAATTAAGTATATAGGTTTTTTTGATTTTAAAAATTATTCTGCCATAATGTCTGATATTATTAATTAACTAAAGAGGGCGATAGTTAATTAGTAACGATTGAATAGTGATTAAAAATCTGTTATAATTTTTGTAATATTTATGAAGAGAGATGTACTAATGAATAATGATGAAATACAAAAAATCATATATGCTGTTTCAAAAGAACTTGAGATCAATTATGACAAGAATAAAACCGAACATTATGGATTATCAGATAGAGCATTGGTTCCTTTTGCTACAATTAAAAGCACAAGTAGAGTAGTTAGAAGTGAAGGAACAGATGAAGATAACGATATAATGATATGCTATAATGAAAATGGTTGGTTTATATATGATATTACAGTTCAAGTTGGTGCCGGAGTGCAGAAAGTAATAGAAGAAAATATTACTCCAATATCCCCAAAAGATGTTTTCGAAAAATATAAGGAATTAAATTTATTCGAAAAAATGAATTTCATAAATACAGCCTATGAAATTTTAAACTTTTCCTCGAGCAAAATGTATTTATTTTGAGTAAAATGATAGATTATTCAGTGATATGAAAGGAGTATATAATGAGCAAAGAAGCAGAGTTAATTCTAAAGGCGTTTATTAATGAGGCACATGGTGAAATTGTTGATTTTATGGAGGTTACACCAAAATTACTGAATATGTCAGAAAATGTGTTTTATGCAGCATTGAAAGAGCTTGAAGATACCGGGTGTGTAAAAAATATTTTGTGGGGAAATGATGGAGAATGTTTGTATGATGACATCAAAATAGAAACAGATAATTTTAAAATGAAATAAATTTATATTCAAAAATGTCAATTACCGTTTGGGTGATTGACATTTTTTAGAAAGACAGGTGAAACATAAGAATTAAAGCAGAGCCGGGAGGCTCTTATTTTTATACTAAATTTTAAGAATTGCGCCGGCGCAACACCGGAGAAAGGAAAAAACAATGAAAGAAAATTACATTAAAGCATTTTTTACAGCAATCTTTGCACTGATCAGTTCCATCCTTGGCGTATTGACCGTACCGGTACTCCTTATGGTAGCCTGCAACGTCCTTGACTATGCCACCGGCCTTATGGCATCCACATACAGATCTGAGGACATCAACTCATATAAAAGCATCCGTGGAATTATGAAAAAGGTGTGTATGTGGCTGCTGGTAATCGTAGGAGCGATCATTGACCAGCTTCTTTTATATGCGTCCCAGACTGCAGGTATCACATTACCATTTACATTCCTGGTAGCCTGTATTGTTGCAATCTGGATCATCTGCAACGAGATCATCAGTATCCTGGAAAATATCAAAGACATGGGAGTGACAATCCCGGCATTCCTGATTCCACTTGTAACACATGTGAGGTCCCAGGTAGAAGATAAAGTCAATATCGATACAGAAAAAGAGGATTCAGAGGGCGAGTGATCGTCCTCTTTTCTTATCAGTAAAGGAGAAACAACATGCTAAAAATCATGGGTAAATCCCAGGCAAGTATTGAACAGATGAGAACCTATATTAAGGTGGTTAATCCGCAGGTACCGGATTCCGTAGTAAAGATGATTCCTTTATACATTGCCGAAGGAACAGTCGAAGGAGTTCGCGGTGATATTGCTTTTGCCCAGTCCTGCTTGGAAACCGGAGACTTCACCTTTTCTAATTCTGCGGTGACATTCAATCAGAACAATTTTTGTGGCCTTGGTGTAACCAAAACGGGCATGAAAGGCAACAGTTTTAAGACACCAGCGGAAGGAATTCGGGCGCAGATCCAGCATCTGCAGGCTTATGCCTCTACAGACAAGCTGCAGAATCGTTGTGTAGATCCGCGTTACACATATGTCAACAGGGGCTGTGCGGAATATGTCGAGCATCTCGGCACGCATGAAAACCCGAAGGGCCAGGGCTGGGCATCCGGACAGAACTACGGCCAGAAGATCATCAACATTCTGAACAGCATATTATCAATTAAGACAGAGAAGGAGAATGATATTATGAATATCAATACAAGTTTTATCAGCAATAACAACAGCTATGCAGGTCAGACACCGGTGTATATTGTTATTCACAACACAGATAACTATGCAAAGGGAGCAAATGCAAAAGCACACGCAAAGGCTCAGCATGATGGAAATTTTAAAGGCTATTCCGCGCATGTATTCGTTGATAATACAGAAGCATACCAGGCACTTCCGTATGATCGTGGCGCGTGGCATGTAGGAGTTAATTACGGCGGCCGTTTGTTTGGGACAGTCAACAACAGAAATGCGGTAGGAATCGAGATGTGCGTCCAGGAGGGCTACAATTACGAGAAAGCATTCCAGAATACAGTCCAGGTATGCAAACAGATCATGAAACAGCTGGGAATCCCGTCAGACAGAGTTGTACAGCATTATGATGTATGCGCCAAGAACTGCCCGTCAGCAATCCGGGCCAAGGGTGACTGGAATCGTTTCAAGCAGCTGATCGGAGCCAAGACCACCACGGCAACAGTAGATAAATACTACCGCACAAGAAAATCCTGGGCTGACAGTAAGAGCCAGATCGGAGCATATAAAAGTCTTGAAAATGCAAAGAAAGAATGGAAAGAAGGCTACACCATCTACGACTGGAACGGAAAAGCGGTGTATCCGGTGGAAAAGACAAGTGCAATAACACTGACAAAAGAAATTAAGGTTCAGCTTCCGGTTATTAAAAAAGGCAGCTCCGGAGCAGCAGTATCTTCCCTGCAGGCCGTGCTTGGTGTTGAAGTAGACGGTTCTTTCGGAAACGATACAGAAACATCTTTGAAAGTATTCCAGAAAAACGTTGCTATTACTGCAGATGGCTCATGCGGAACAGACACCTGGACAAAGGTGTTTGAGCACATGAAGGC
>NZ_JBBMEJ010000055.1:0-500 GCF_040096615.1 Blautia aquisgranensis | reverse complement strand
TTTTCAAGATAAAGAAAGTTCTCATGGATCTGATACGTTTCTTCCATATATCTTTTTAATGCTTTTGGAAGGGACAGACGGACTTTTTCTGTGTCCCATTCATGTACAATTCCCATCTGCATATAGGTAATGGGGATACTTCCCTGTTTAAACCGCGGTGGTCTGGGATTCTCAATCCCTCCGGATCTTTTCAAGGCGTAAAAAGATTTCCATGCTTTATCCAGCAGCTTGCAGACTTCCTGGGCTGTCTGGGATGGGAGCTGTTTATACCACAGATCCTTTTTATGCGATTTTTTCTGGTAATACCAGTCCGGATAGCTCTCCATTCCCATTTCTTTGTAATGCTGACGTTCGTAATTACAGACATTCCAGAGCTTGGACGCCGCATAACACATATGTCCGATAAAGTTTGCGTATTCCTGGCTGACCTTTATGGATGTTTTCTTTGACAGCAGCATTTCCCACCTCTATGATCTCAATAAGCTTTACTCTGATGCTCA
>NZ_JBBMEJ010000054.1:0-534 GCF_040096615.1 Blautia aquisgranensis | reverse complement strand
CGCCGGAGCGGTCATGGTTCTGCTTCTGGTTATCATGGTCGGGATCATTGGCGGTGCGGCATTCTCTGGAAGCTCAGAGAGCAACGAAGCACTCAGCCAGGAAGTACTTTCCTATACGGCAACCATCCAGAAATACGCCAACCAGTATGGAATCCCCGAATACGTTTCCGTGATACAGGCAATCATGATGCAGGAATCTGGCGGCCGGGGGACCGATCCCATGCAGAGCAGTGAGTGCCCATACAACACCCGGTATTCCAACAGCCCGAATGCCATCCAGGATGCGGACTACTCCATACAGGTAGGAATCCAGTATTATGCGGACTGCCTAAGAGAAGCCGGATGCACCAGCCCACAGGACATGGACAAGCTGAAGCTGTCCCTGCAAGGGTATAACTACGGAAACGGGTACATAACGTGGGCGATTCAGAAATATGGCGGCTACAGTGCAGAAAATGCCATGCAGTTTTCCAATGAGCAGGCTGCTTCGCATGGCTGGAGTGCCTATGGGGATCCAGAATACGTCCCTCACGT
>NZ_JBBMEJ010000053.1:0-589 GCF_040096615.1 Blautia aquisgranensis | reverse complement strand
AATTCGGCTTGAAATTTGAAAATGTATCCAAACTTTTTGACCATGCTGCGCATAACGGATCCAACTATCTCAATGGGCACTGCTTTGTAAGCCTGATGCTCTGTATTCCGGTCTGGAGCCATGATAAAATCTCATACCTTGCCGTTCCTCTCGGATACCGTATGTGGCAGAAGAAGGAAAAAGTTGGCGATTATTATACCGGTGTTCGCCGTGTCCTGACAAATTTTTTTGGAACACGCGAGGTTCTTGCTTATGTTACATCAACAGCCAGAACCGGAGGAACCAAACGCCTGTTTTTTAGCACGATATCGCCCGAAGAACTGCAGATTTTCTGTGCATGGCAGGAATCTTCACCTTTAAATCAAACCGGAAGTGACCAGATGAAATATATTCCGCTATTTCTTTATTCATTTCGCTGGAATATTGAAATCAGCTACTATGAACAGAAAACTTTCTGGTCGCTATGCAGCTACATGGTACGGAGCTGCAAGGGCATTGAGATGATGATCAATCTGATCAATGTTGCTTATTGTGCGATGAAGTTATTGCCATATCAAGATGAAAGCTTTTCTGATTTCCGAGATAATAG
>NZ_JBBMEJ010000052.1:0-622 GCF_040096615.1 Blautia aquisgranensis | reverse complement strand
TTTAACTGTCCGTTCAGCATGTGATCTTCTTTCATACGCATAAAAGTCGCTTCCAGATCTGTTTTGGAATAACTGTTTCTGTTTTTTCCCATGATCTCAAAGCATTCTTTATATTCCATCAGTCGTTTTCCGCATTGTTCCAGTTCCTCATGCAGCTGTTGAAGTGCAGGTTTTCTTTTTCCTTTTCCGTAAACGAATTCGATTCCCTCGTTGTCTGCGATCATCGTGAGATTGTTCTGGAGTTTCCGTATTTCAAGCGGTGAACAGTTATCGATCTCTATAATACGGTTATTTGAAAGCTTTTTATGTTTTACAAGCTTTCGTTTTCTGTTCTTTTCGATCACTTCCCGGACTTTATCCATCCCTTCGATCACAAACATCTGTGCATTTCCCAGCTCGTACTTTGTTCCATAATCATTCTCCTGCAAAAAAGAATTATATTTTTCAAAAAGCTGGTCGATAGAGTCCAGAAGTCCTGCCAGATGATAATTGATGCTTCCACGCCATACAAAAGTATAACGGTTCGCATTTGCCTCTATCTTTGTACCGTCAATAAAAAGTTCTTTTAATGTGACCAGCCCTTCTTTCTGCAGCCGCCGCATAAACTGGTAATTCAGGTCAT
>NZ_JBBMEJ010000051.1:0-630 GCF_040096615.1 Blautia aquisgranensis | reverse complement strand
TGCCTTGGTGATCTTCGGTGCTGTTTTTTTGGTCTCTTCCTGTTTCGGGCGTTTGCTCTGATCCAGTTCAATCTTCTTTAACTCACTGACAAGTCCGTCCCTGTCTTTTACACATACATATACGTCATAGCTTGTATTTGCATCCAGTTTCGAAAGCTTAATGTTTGTAGCTTTATTTGCGGCAATATCAGTTCCTGCTTTCGAGGTGTCAATCTTAGGTGCAGTTGCTCCATGTTTCACTAATTTATAGTAGTACTGGCCTGCTTTATCTGACTGAACCGTTACTAACGCTTCTGTTATGCTATTCCATCCGCTGAAATCTGCCTTGGTGATCTTCGGTGCTGTTTTTTTGGTCTCTTCCTGTTTCGGGCGTTTGCTCTGATCCAGTTCAATCTTCTTTAACTCACTGACAAGTCCGTCCCTGTCTTTTACACATACATATACGTCATAGCTTGTGTTTGCATCCAGTTTCGAAAGCTTAATGTTTGTAGCTTTATTTGCGGCAATATCAGTTCCTGCTTTCGAGGTGTCAATCTTCGGTGCAGTTGCTCCATGTTTCACTAATTTATAGTAGTACTGGCCTGCTTTATCTGACTGAACCGTTACTAACGCTTCTGTTATGCTGTTCCA
>NZ_JBBMEJ010000050.1:0-675 GCF_040096615.1 Blautia aquisgranensis | reverse complement strand
ATTTCTTAATACTTTGCGTTTAAGGATATTTGATTAACTTAATCAAATCTTCATGTATGCAGTTTTCAAGGTACAATGCTGACTGATGTTTTATCAGCCATTTAAAAAGAAAATATCTTTTCTTCTTAAATCACTGGTAAAACCAGCATCTATTCTCATCAGGATCTCTCCTGCTTTTCTTTTTTTGATCTGGCGCCCACCTGCTCTCCCACACCGTCTCCAGTGCAGTACCATCGGCCGATTGGGTCTTAACCGTCGTGTTCGGGATGGGAACGGGTGTTTCCCCCAACCGCATCGGCACCAGAAAAGTAGAGTACTTAATGAGCACAAGCCGCAGGCGCAGTACGAATTTAGTACGAACTTTGTTCCGAGGAACTTAATGAGAGGACACGATAGTGTCATCGAATTTAGTAATTCGGAACCCCTTCGTCTTAAGCTCATTTCTGTATAGTTCCTTGATAACTCAACAGTAAAACACATCTGATTTTCTACTTATCTTACCTTAGAAAGGAGGTGATCCAGCCGCACCTTCCGATACGGCTACCTTGTTACGACTTCACCCCAGTCATCGGTCCCGCCTTCGGCAGCTCCTCCCTTTAAGGTTAGGTCACTGACTTCGGGCGTTACTGACTCCCATGGTGTGACGGGCGGTGTGTACAAGACCCGGGAACGTAT
>NZ_JBBMEJ010000049.1:0-725 GCF_040096615.1 Blautia aquisgranensis | reverse complement strand
TAGGAATCATAGATAAACGGCAGGGATACTACATTAAATCTCGGGTCAAATGCAGAGTAGATCAGGTTGGAATGCATTGAGATCTGTACCGGGTCTCCGTTCATCAGTGCCTGAATACCCTCGGACTGGTTTCCGTTTGTCAGCTGGTCTGCTGCGTAAACATTAACTTTGACTTTTCCACCGGTTGCTTTTTCCATAAGCTCGCCGAACTTACGTCCGCCTTCTGCCCATGTACTTGTCTCTGTTGTGGAGCATGCGAAGTTCCAAGTTGTCTCCGGCCAGTTCAGATCACTGTAATCCTCTACTGTATCTACAGATTCTTTTGTGAAAAGATCTACCAGATCCTGTGCATCGTCATAGCCCTGGCTCTTAAGCTCCTGAACAAACCACTCATCGATTCCATCTACAGCTTCTTTAAAGGAGTCGATATCCATATCTTCTTTCTTTGTGAAGGTTACACCGTTGCTCTCTTCCCAGCGGCTCATGATCTCTTCGTCACCGGAACGGTTGATGTAACGCTCATACTCAACGGCTTTCTGACCAGCCTCATCAACAACCTTCTGCTGCTCTGGTGTCAGACCGTCATAGATTTCCTGGTTGATGCAGAAGAACAGACAGTCATAGATTGCATCCCACATGGAGCAGTACGGCTGTACTTCCTGTACGCTGGCTGCATCAATTGCCGGTAACGGGTTCTCCTCGCCCTCTACTGTGTTCTGCTGGAG
>NZ_JBBMEJ010000048.1:0-853 GCF_040096615.1 Blautia aquisgranensis | reverse complement strand
TCTTTCTTTTCCTCCGGGTACTTAGATGTTTCAGTTCCCCGGGTTCCCCTCCATACGTTATGGATTGGCGTATGGATGCATGAGGTCTGCTCATGCGGGTTTCCCCATTCAGACATCTCCGGATCACGGGATATTTGCTCCTCCCCGAAGCTTTTCGCAGCTTATCACGTCTTTCATCGGCTCTTAGTGCCAAGGCATCCGCCCTGTGCCCTTATTGCTTGACCTTTCGCTTCATCACCCTAGCGTAGGTGATGCGGTCTCTCTTGATTCTCGCGTTACGTTAGTAAGTGCACGATCCAATCTGAAAAGCTGTTGAAAGCTCGCTTCCATAAGGCTTTTTAAATTTGATCGTATATGCGACGCAGTCGCGGCTGAATGGATCGCAGATCCATGAAGCTGCACTTACGTACATAACTATATGTGTTTGATTACTCTGTTTATAACAGATAAATCGATGTCTTCCTATCTTTGCGTTTGCATTAATTTCTTAATACTTTGCGTTTAAGGATATTTGATTAACTTAATCAAATCTTCATGTATGCAGTTTTCAAGGTACAATGCTGACTGATGTTTTATCAGCCATCAGAATCTATAAGTTTTTCTTATAAACTCTGATCACTGGTAAAAACCAGCTATTATAACAGTCCTTCCCGACTGATTTAGGGTTAGCACCGGACTTATCGAAAATCTTCTGGTTCCACTCTGTTCCCGACAGAGCTCACTTTCCAGTGCCCGTTCTATTTTTATCAGGCAGCTTCGCCTGTTTCTTTCTTTTAATCTGGCAGCCACCTGCTCTCCCACACCGTCTCCAGTGCAGTACCATCGGCCGCTTAGGTCTTAACCGTCGTGTTCG
>NZ_JBBMEJ010000047.1:0-896 GCF_040096615.1 Blautia aquisgranensis | reverse complement strand
TATCGTACATGGATATGTAAGCAGCGACCGCACCGATTATAATACCCTGATCCCGGTCCTTGAAAAACATAAGAATGCTTTCGGGAGTATTCTGGAAGAAGTAACTGCGGACAGCGGGTACTGTAGTGAAAAAAATCTGCTTTATTTAAAACGGAATGAAATATCCAGTTATATAAAACTGCAGGATCATGAAAAGCGAAAAACACGCGCTTATTCAGAAGATATCAGTAAATATTACAACATGAGGACAGGGATCTTTGAAGATGAACAGTTCTATATCTGCCATGACGGACGTGAACTGCGGCATCTCAGGACAGAGAGCAAAGAGCAGGATGGATATACACAGACCTTTGAGGTATATGGTTGTGCAAACTGCAGCGGATGTGAACATAAAGCGCGCTGTCTGTATAAGTATGATGCGGAGAAAGATGCTGAAAAGAACAAAGTCATGAAGATCAATGAACAATGGGAGGAACTGAAAGAAAGATCGCATGCCAATATCCAGAGTGAACGCGGGATCCTGAAACGCCAGACACGTTCCATTCAGACGGAAGGACATTTTGGAGATATAAAGGAAAATGAGAACTTCCGGCGTTTTAATTACCATTCGGCAGATAAGGTATATAAAGAATTCATGCTGTATGCTATTGGAAGAAATATAAATAAATATCATCGTTTTTTATACGAAAAACTGAGAAAATTTGAAGGAAAAACTGCCTAGAAAAAAATGCGGCTGAAAAAATCCAAACAAGGATTTTTTGCGGCCAAAAACAGAAAGTATTTATCAAAATAAAAATATCCTGAACAAGTTGCAGAGCCAGAAAGCTCTGTAACTGTCAGGATATTTTTGTTTGGTGCTGTCAGCTCTAAAAAACGTTATTTACCGACAGCTCCCT
>NZ_JBBMEJ010000046.1:0-930 GCF_040096615.1 Blautia aquisgranensis | reverse complement strand
AGAAAGCTCTGTAACTGTCAGGATATTTTTGTTTGGTGCTGTCAGCTCTAAAAAACGTTATTTACCGACAGCTCCCTTTTTTCATTTTTTGCATGTAGCTTTATTTGCAGAAGTAGATTACGATATTAATAGTTGACCAGGGAGAGAAGAATGATTAGATAATATGTTATAGTGATAATGGAATTATGGTAACAAAAAAATTTATAAAAAAAGTGCAACCAAACAGAAAAAAATACGTTCTATATAATAGGCAACATTAATATGGCACACTGCAAATAACCTATCTGCATAAAAACACTAATATACAGGGGAGAAATGTGATATGGAAGATATACATATTATAAATTTATTTTTAGAAAGATCAGAAGATGCAATTCGCCAGGTAGAAGTAAAGTACGAAAAATTTTGCTTTAAGATTGCATGGAATATTTTATATAACACAGAAGATTCAGAAGAATGCGTAAATGATACGTGGCTGATAACGTGGAATAAGATTCCGCCCAAAACGCCAACAAAGTTATCTGCATTTCTTGGAAAAATAACCAGAAATTTGGCATTGGACAATTTCAGAAAGAAAAATGCTTCAAAAAGAGCAGATACACATATGATGGATATTTGTGGTGAAGTGGAAAAACTGGAAAATACAATAAAGGATTATGTGGAAGAGGATATAAAGAAAAAGGAAATTTTGAATATTTTAGAAAAATTTTTAAGTGATTTAAAAGCAGGGGACAGGGATATTTTTGTCAGGCGATATTGGTATATGGATAATATTAAAGACATTGCAAAAAGACATGGATGCTCTGAGACTAAAATTAAATCTAGTCTTTTTCGAAGCAGAAACAAATTATGGGAAGAGGTGAAAGAAATCATATGAAAAAAGAAAACAATTTTTTAGATCTGACAGCACCAAACAAAAATATCCTGACA
>NZ_JBBMEJ010000044.1:0-1054 GCF_040096615.1 Blautia aquisgranensis | reverse complement strand
GGATTCCTTAGTTTCGGTGGCGCGTTTCAGCCCCGGACATTTTCGGCGCAGGACCTCTCGACCAGTGAGCTATTACGCACTCTTTGAATGTATGGCTGCTTCTGAGCCAACATCCTGGTTGTCTTCGAAATCCCACATCCTTTTCCACTTAACGCGCACTTTGGGACCTTAACTGTAGGTCTGGGCTCTTTCCCTTTTGACCGCCCAACTTATCTCGTGCAGTCTGACTCCCGGTGATATCTACACGGCATTCGGAGTTTGATATTCTTCGGTAGGCTTTGACGCCCCCTAGGAAATTCAGTGCTCTACCTCCGCAAGACTCACACCGAGGCTAGCCCTAAAGCTATTTCGAGGAGAACCAGCTATCTCCGGGTTCGATTGGAATTTCTCCCCTATCCACACCTCATCCCCACCCTTTTCAACGGATGTGGGTTCGGTCCTCCACTACCTCTTACGGCAGCTTCAACCTGGACATGGATAGATCACCCGGTTTCGGGTCTACTCCTACTGACTCTGGCCCTGTTAAGACTTGGTTTCCCTTCGGCTCCGTCCCTTGAGGACTTAACCTTGCCAGTAAGCGTAACTCGCCGGACCGTTCTACAAAAAGTACGCGGTTGTGCATATAAAGCACTTCCACAGCTTGTAGACACAGGGTTTCAGGTTCTCTTTCACTCCCCTCCCGGGGTCCTTTTCACCTTTCCTTCACAGTACTATGCGCTATCGGTCACTAAGTAGTATTTAGCCTTAGGGGGTGGTCCCCCTTACTTCCCACAAGGTTCCTCGTGTCTCGTGGTACTCCGGATCCTGCTCAGTCAGTCTGGCTTTCACGTACGGGGCTTTCACCCTCTCTGGCCGGCTTTCCCAAAACCGTTCTGTTAGCCTTCCTGAATCCTAAATGCAGTCCATGACCCCGGCATGCACGCACACCGGTTTAGGCTCCTCCGCGTTCGCTCGCCGCTACTTACGGAATCGATGTTTCTTTCTTTTCCTCCGGGTACTTAGATGTTTCAGTTCCCCGGGTTCCCCTCCATACGTTATGGATTGGCGTATGGAT
>NZ_JBBMEJ010000043.1:0-1153 GCF_040096615.1 Blautia aquisgranensis | reverse complement strand
TGTTGCTAGAATATAAATAGTACAAGCCAAAATGAGAAATTCCAAATACACATAAGCATGGTACAATAGAAACATGCTGAAGGAGGATCTCATATGGCAAAGCAACATGACAAACAATTTAAACTTGATGCAATCCAGTACTATCAGGATCACAAAGATCTCGGAGTACGTGGATGTGCAGAAAATCTTGGCATCGGCTACAGTACATTAACAAAGTGGCTGAAAGACTTCCGGGAATCAGGTGATATTTCTGTTCGTGGTTCTGGTAATTATGCATCTGATGAGCAGAAGGAAATTGCCCGTCTCAGGCGTGAATTACGTGATGCCCAAGATGCACTTGATGTGTTAAAAAAAGCAATCAACATTCTGGGAAAATGACGGAAGCCATTTATCTCGAAGTGTCTGAGAAGACGGAAGCTGCCAAAAAGGCTGGACGCCGGGTTTCCGTCTCCGGAATGTTGAAGTTTTTAGGTGTCTCTCGCTCAGGATATCTTGCATGGCTCCACCATATACCTTCTGATACAGAAAAACGTCGTGAAGCTGTAAAAGCAAAAATACAGGATATTTATGATGATTCCAAGCAGAACTACGGTGCTCCGAAAATCACTGTAGAACTTCGAAAAACTGGTGAAGTCATTTCGGAAAGAACCGTTGGTACATATATGCGCCAAATGGGGATCCGTGCTCAGTGGAGCAAACCATGGACAATCACCACAAAAGATTCCGATTTCAGCACTGAATTACAAAATATCCTTGATGAGCAATTTAATCCTGATCGTCCGAATGCAGTCTGGTGTTCGGATATCACCTACATCTGGACAATAGATGGATTTGTCTATCTGACCAGTGTTATGGATTTATTTTCTAGAAAAATCATAGCCTGGACGCTTTCAGAAACACTGGAAGTATCTTGCGTGATTGATACTATAAACAAAGCCAAAGCTCGCCGGAATATCAATCAACCATTAATTATCCATTCGGATCGTGGCAGCCAATATGTTGCAAAGGAATATAAAAAGGCAACCGAAAATATGCAGCGTAGCTACTCAAAGAAAGCTTTTCCGTGGGATAATGCATGTATTGAATCCTTTCATTCTATTATCAAACGTGAATGGCTCAATCGTTTTAAAATTCGCGATTATAAGCAGGCATA
>NZ_JBBMEJ010000041.1:0-2293 GCF_040096615.1 Blautia aquisgranensis | reverse complement strand
GGACCGACCGGTTATGAGCCGGTTGCTCTAACCAACTGAGCTAAAGGTCCAAAAAGCCGATGATCGGACTCGAACCGATAACCTGCTGATTACAAATCAGCTGCTCTGCCAATTGAGCCACATCGGCGTATAAACACCAAATGTTGAATCGAGTCAATGAAAATCTCATTTAGTTTTAAGTGACTCCAAGGGGATTTGAACCCCTGTTACCGCCGTGAAAGGGCGGTGTCTTAACCGCTTGACCATGGAGCCATATTTCTTATTTGTTTTTCGCTGTTTTGTATTTCCCTCAGCGACGAGTTAAATAATACCATACCTTTTTTATAATTGCAAGCATTTTTTTGAAAAATTTCAATTTTTTTTACAAACCTGCAAAACTGGCCTCAAACCCTTATAAAATGCGGAAGTTTTACTGTTCACTCCGTGATCCGCAACACGTTTCGCATTGCAATTCTCATTTTTTTCATCATCTATGAGCATCCTTCAAGAGATTGACTTTATTTTTTGTACGTATATAATGATGTTAAAAGAATTTTGAAAGGATGATCATTATAATGAAGGTTTTATTACTGAACGGCAGTCCGCGCAAAGAAGGCTGCACCTATACAGCACTTACAGAAGTTGCCGACACATTAAAAAAGAATGGTATCGAAGCTGAGATTTTCCAGGCCGGAGATCCTTCCCGTGAAAATGTCGCAGCCGCAGCTGAAAAAATGAAAGAGGCTGATGCTCTTGTTGTCGGCTCTCCTGTTTACTGGGCTTCCCCATCCGGACAGATCATGGAATTCATGGATAAATTTGCTTCCATGGCAGGAAAATATATGATCCACAAGCCAGCCGCAGCTGTTGCTTCCGCACGACGTGCCGGCACAACTGCAACTCTGGATGTTCTGACTAAATATTTCACTTATCATCAGATGCCGGTAGTTTCCGGAAATTACTGGACCATGGTTCATGGTAACACCCCTGACGAAGTTCGTAAGGATGAGGAAGGTCTCCAGATCATGCGTACACTTGGCAACAATATGGCATGGCTTCTGAAATGCATTGAGGCTGGAAAGAACGTTGGCATCAATGCGCCGGAAACTGAAGAAAAGATCAAAACCAATTTTATTAGATAATTTTATCAAGAGACTCATATTACTTATTATAGTAGCATATAGCGCAGCGAACTATGAATCTTCGCTGCGCTATATTATTTTTCGATTGTATTCTGTCGCAATATCTTTTTATTCTATCTTATACCCTCTCCAGTGCCTCCATAACCTCATTCCGCATTGGCACAGATGCCGCTGCTCCCGGCCTGGAAACAGCAATAGAAGATGCCTTTGCGGCCATTCTAAGGCCTTCCTGCGGGCTCATTCCTTCCAGAACAGATGCAAGGAAATAACCGGTAAAAGTATCTCCGGCCGCCGTAGTATCAACAGCCTTCACCGGAAAAATTCCCTGTCTGTATACGCCGGTTTTATCCTGGTATACAGCTCCATCTCCTCCAAGCGTCAGCACTACGGATGCCTGTGGATACATCTGACTGAATTTCTTCAGAATTTCGTCCGGATTATTCTCTCCTGTGATCTGTCCACCTTCAATCTCATTTACCAGGAACATGGTAACTTTATTCAGATTACATTTATCCAGTTTATTATTATAAGGTGAAGGATTCAAAATAATCTGCATTTCTTTCTCACTGGCTTTTTCTATAATATAATCCAGCTCGTTTATCTCATTTTGTAAAAGCAGCATATCTCCCTTTTCAAAATGTGAAAGCACTTCGTCCGCAAATTCTTTCGTAATGCTCTGATTTGCACCACCATAAAGCAAAATACAGTTCTGGCCATTCTGATCTACCTGTATTACCGTATGTCCGCATGGACCGGAAATCTGGCGGATAAATTCAGTATTTACATGATTATCACGGCAGGTTTCCAGCAGAATTTCTCCGCCGTCCCCGATCATTCCTGCATGATAAACCGGCACTCCTGCTTTCGCCAGAGCAATCGACTGATTCAGGCCCTTTCCTCCACAAAAAATCTTACGGTCAGTCGATGCCTGTGTCTCTCCCGGAATCAAAATACTGTTTACCTGATATACATAATCCAAATTCAGTGATCCAAAATTCAAAACCTTCACAAAAGCCCCTCCATCTGCGTTTATCTGCATCATCTTTTATTTTTATTATACAAAAAAATCCTGCAAACATAAAGTTTACAGGAAATAAAAAAACTCCCCCTGTTGGACTCGAACCAACGACACTGCGGTTAACAGCCGCATGCTCTACCGACTGAGCTAAGGA
>NZ_JBBMEJ010000040.1:0-7126 GCF_040096615.1 Blautia aquisgranensis | reverse complement strand
GGAGAGAAAGATGGTTGTCGTTAGCCATCTTTTTTCTTTTTTCAGATAAATTCAGAGAGGGTATGACTCGTTGTGAGCCATACCCTCTCTGCTTTGGAACTATCTATTTCCCGACAGCCCCTATTTTTTTGACTTTTACAGTTCTGAAAATTGTATCAAAAATTTTTTCAAAAAGATTCTTAACTAAATCCCCACCTTTTGTATTTAGGAATTGAGCAGGCCACACCATCATTTAAGTCGTGGCAGCTTGCGTACAATGACAACTTAATGAGCTTGCCAATTCGCCGGAGCTGCTGTAGAGAGTTCCGGATAGTCCGTAAGGATAATAGAAACAGAGGTCTGCATATGGCTTTTCTATGGAAAGCTGCGGATCAATAATGATACTCCCGATGATGCCGGTCAGATAAAGTGAGGAATCTGAAGACCATACACGATATGGCTGAGACTGCCTGCAATGGCGTGAACGGATTGGGTGAACCCTGAAATGGGTTACACATGTGAAAAGACAATCTAGCACTGTTTTCTGAAATGATGACAGCCCTGGTTATCGCCAGGGCTGCTGACAATAGAAGCTGTGCGGCAGATTGGTTTTTATTTCGTATCTGATCTGCCGTACTCTTGTGTTGCCAGTAAGGCAGCAAATAGAGTAAGAAAGGGGGGAAGGATGGATGAATATGGTTGTACTTATTGGACGTCTGGTGAGAGATCCCAGTTATAGTGAAGTCGAGACAGAAAAAGGAAAGTATCATATTGTGTGATACCAATCATGTGTTATCATCTGATTATAGTGAAGTGATCGTAGTTGGAGCCGGAGCAGATGCCGTGGATTATAAACTGATCAGTATTTGCCATAGGGGCGATATTGTTGTATCACAGGACTACGGTGTGGCTGCAATGGCATTAGGAAAAAATGCGTATGCGATTCATCAATCTGGGAAATGGTATACCAATGAAAATATTGACCAGATGCTTATGGAGCGGCATCTGAATAAGAAAGCACGAAGGGCATCCGGAAAGAAGCACTTAAGAGGCCCAAGAAAACGAACATCGGAGGATGATGAGCATTTCAGAGAATCCTTTGAGAAAATGATACATATGGCAATGGATAAGGAGAATTGATTTGAATATACAGATTTTTGGAACAAAGAAGTGCAATGATACAAAGAAAGCAGAACGTTTCTTTAAAGAACGAGGGATTAAGTTTCAGTTTATTGATATGAAAGAAAAAGGCATGAGTAAAGGCGAATTTAATTCGGTTGCCCAGGCAAATGGTGGACTGGAAAATATGATCAACTGGGAGGGCAAGGATAAGGATCTGCTTGCGCTCATTAAGTACATTGCAAAGGAAGATAAACTTGAGAAGATACTGGAAAACCCGCAGGTGATTAAGACACCGGTGGTCCGTAATGGAAAACAATCCACTCTTGGATATCAGCCGGATATCTGGAAGGCGTGGAAATAAGAAATCGGAGGAGATGCAGAAAGTAACAACTATATATAAAGAATTGCTACAAAAGGCGATAGATGAATCTTAAGTAAAGGATATAGATCCGAGTATACATGTATGTTCATAATCGAGAGAACGAACTTGGGTGTTATATGTAGTGAAATGGTGGCCAAGTTGACTACCATTTGAATGAAAATATGATTGCGTACAAGCCGTAAAACAAATAATGCTTTCTAAAATTGACAAAATAGTGGATAACGTATATAATAGTAAACACTAAAAGGAGACGTATAAAGATGAAGAAAGCAGAATATAATATATTACCGGGAACAGAAGAAATCCTGCAGACAATGGGAGAACAGATTAAGCTTGCCAGACTCAGACGGAGTTTATCCGCTGAACTGGTTGCTGAACGTGCCGGGATCAGTCGTGCCTCTCTTTGGAAGGTTGAAAAAGGAGTGCCGTCAGTTGCTATGGGTATATATGCAGCCGTTCTGCATGCTTTAAATAACCTGGATAAGGATCTTCTGCTTGTTGCCAAGGACGACGAGATGGGCAGACAGTTACAGGATCTCAATCTAATCACAAGAAAACGCGCACCAAGGAGGTCTAAATAATGGCAGTTAATCAAAAAATGATTTTCGTATATGATGATTTCAGTACGGATCAGTCTGTCCTTATAGGGTGCTTATATATAAATGTTATCAAAGGCGGAGAATCCTATTCATTTGAATATGATAAAGAATGGCTGAAAAAAACAAGACTTGCTTTGACCCTAGATCCGGAGCTTATGCCGTATGCTGGAAGACAGTATCCCAACGGAAAGAACATATTTGGCCTGTTTGCCGATGCGTCTCCTGACCGCTGGGGACGAGTGCTTATGAATAAACGCGAAAGAATTCTGGCAGAAAGGGAAGGTCGTAAGCCTTCTAAACTCTATGACAGTGATTACCTGCTTGGCGTATACGATGAAACTCGAATGGGAGGTATTCGTTTTAAGTCAGCGCTGGAAGGACCATTCCTTTCTGATGATAAGGAAACAGCCGCGCCACCCTGGGCCACGCTTCGAACACTGGAGGAAGCCTCCAGAAACTTTGAAAATGATGAGACTGGTTTATCTGAGAAATGGTTGAATCAGCTGATTAGGCCAGGTTCTTCCCTGGGTGGTGCCAGACCGAAGGCAACCGTAGTAGATACAAAGGATCAGCTTTGGATTGCAAAGTTTCCGTCAAAGAACGATGAAAATGATACTGGAGCATGGGAAAAGGTTGCCCATGATCTTGCAGCATTTTGCGGTTTGAATGTTCCAGAGGCAAAGCTTGAGAAGTTTTCCCCACTTGGAAGTACATTTCTGATAAAGCGCTTTGATCGTGTCGGAAGCAAGCGAATACATTTTGCTTCTGCAATGACACTACTTGGAAAAACAGATGGCGCATCCGCAGCTGATGGAAGCAGCTATCTGGATATTGCAGCCTTTATTAAGTCCTACGGTGCGCAGCCAAAGAAGGATTTGATTGAATTGTGGAAAAGAATTGTATTCAACATGGCGGTTACCAATACGGATGATCACCTGAGAAACCATGCGTTTATCCTGACAGACAAGGGCTGGATTCTTTCACCTTTGTATGACGTAAATCCTGTTCCTTATGGCGATGAGCTGTCTCTCAATGTGGATGAGGAAGATAACAGAATCAGTATTGATCTGGCAGTGCAGACCGCTGTGAGATTCGGTATTTCCAAATCGGATGCGGAAGACTATGCGGAAGATATCTTGAAAATCATCAGAGACAACTGGGAAAAAACAGCTGTTGGATATGGCTTGACTCGCAGACAGATCGAAGAAATGAGACCTGCTTTCAGCGCTTGTTACTAATAAAATAAATAGTGGACGGCTCTTCCATGATGGAGTAGTGGTTATGAAAGATATGATTTGTAAAGTCTCAAATAATGATACTCCAAGAGGCATGCTTGATACTTTATAGCCTGTATTTGGGATACCTCTGATACTTCCGCCTGATACAATGATTATGCTGGAAGTAGAAGATCAGCAGGACAACTAAATAAAATTTTTAAAGCTCTATTGGGTTAAATACTCAATGGGGCTTTTTTTGCGTGGTTCTACAAGCGGTGCAAACGAAGAAGAATCAGCATTGACGCATGCACTGGAGGTCTGGAAGATGAGCGATTGAAGCTGGCGCTTAATCTGGCATTTTCCTGTTCTATGCGTATGGGAGAAATGCTTGGACTTACCTGGGACTGCGTTGATATCTCTGATGAGGCGATTGAGGAAGGCCGTGCATTCATCTATATCGATAAGGAAGTACAAAGGGTAGATAAAGCAGCGATTCAGGAACTGCATGGAAAAGATGTGATTCTGGTATTTCCGGAGGAGAGCAGAAAGAACAAAACTGTACGTGTACTGAAACTTCCGAAGACGGAGAGCAGCATCCGTAAAGTATTTCTTCCAAAATCAATAGCGGAAATGCTGGTAGAATGGAAGAAAGGTCAAGATAAGATCAAGGAAACACTGGGAGAGGAATACATGGATTATAACCTGGTGATGGCAACTCCGTTTGGTCTGCCAGTAGGAACTTCTTCTATTCGTAAGGCCCTGAATGATCTGATCAAAGAGCATAATCTTCCACCGGTTGTGTTTCACAGCCTTCGCCATACAAGTGTCACTTATAAGCTGAAGTTAAATGGCGGAGATATCAAGGCTGTACAGGGAGATTCCGGTCATTCACAGATCAATATGGTTACGGATGTGTATTCTCATATTATTGATGACGACCGCAGGAAGAATGCAGAGCTCTTTGAAGAAGCTTTTTACGAGAAAAAAGATCTGGATCCGAGTATGCATGCCCATGCTGCCGGCAAGACTGTTGAACTTCCAACGGATGTTGATGCGGAATTATTAGCCAAGGTTCTTTCCAATCCGGAAATGGCAGCACTTTTATCTACCTTGGCTAAATCCTTGGAGAAAAAATAGAGAGAAAGAGTTTGATTGTTATATGTGGTGAAATGGTAGCCAAGTTGGCTACCAATGATGATAAAAAAATCTATTCTACTGGCATCGTCCCCATCATTTAAAAAGAGTTGATAAAACTGGAAATCCACAATACAAAATGATATTCTTTTTTTTCTGGATGTTTCTGTGATATACTTATACGCGGTCGTATCAGACCGGAAAGGAAATATTATGTTACAAAAATTATATGTTTTTTTCAGGAAAGAAACCGTTTTGTCAATTGCAGTGATCCTGGCGTTTCTTTCTATGTTCTGGGTCAGACCGGATAAGGCTTATTTTACTTATATCGATTTCAGGACTCTCGGGCTCCTCTTCTGTTTGATGGCAATTGTAGCTGGTTTGAAGGCTGTTGGTGTTTTTGATATACTCGCCAAAAAATTGCTGATGGGAACATCGGGAACTGTGGGTGTGATCAGGCTGTTGGTACTCTTATGTTTCTTCCTGTCAATGGTGATCACCAATGATGTGGCATTGATTACTTTTGTTCCTCTTGCACTGATCATTGTGCATAAACTGCCAAAGGAACTGGGCAATTACTGGCTTCTTAAAATAGTAGCCATGCAGACAATCGCTGCTAATCTCGGAAGCATGCTCACACCAATCGGAAATCCGCAGAACCTTTATCTATATGCCAGAGCAGGGATGTCCGCGGCAGAATTAATAACCCTGATGCTTCCCTATTCCGCCACAGCACTTATCCTTCTTCTGATATGGATACAGGTAGCCGCTGCCAAAGCACCTCACGTATGCGGTTCCGAAAAAGATAAAACTCTTTTGGGATTCTCTGACAGAAAAGAACTTAACATGGAATACCTGGCCGCTTACCTGATCTTATTTACAATCTGCCTGCTCACTGTTGCACGTATCATTCCATACCAGATTCCTCTTGTATTGGTTCTTATATATATGTTGCTAAGAAACAGGGAAAATATAAGCAGGGTGGATTACTCCCTGCTTGCCACCTTTATCGCATTATTTATTTTTATCGGCAACCTTGGAAGGATTCCGCAATTCAGCAGTTTTCTGGAAAGAATCATGGCAGGAAGGGAAACACTTACTGCTGTTCTTGCCAGTCAGATTATGAGCAATGTTCCCGCTGCGCTTCTTTTATCCGGCTTTACAGATAATTACCGGGCTTTAATTGTCGGAACCAATATTGGAGGTCTCGGCACTCTGATTGCATCCATGGCAAGCCTGATAAGTTTCAAATATATTGCAAAAGAAAACAGGAATCTGAGAGGGAAGTATTTGGGAATATTCACAGCCTCCAATATTATATTCATGATATTCATGTTAATATTGTATTTTTTTCTTAGATAAAGGTTTTCCCGGAATTACAAAAGCTATAGCAATTCTTTCTTCGCAAAAAATTCTCCGCGGCACTCTCCCATCCTGGAAGAAAAGCCGCAGAGAAATAAATATATTTTCGGTGCCAATACAAAGATCATTAATCTTTACACCACTTTACAACTTTTTCATAAAAAAATATCGTACAGGGCTTTCTGATGTATAATGAGTTTGCTCCAAAACATTACAAAGGAAAGTGACACTCTACGACAAAGACATTATACAACGAAAAGACTCTGACTGGTAGACTTCACAAATATTTTTTGATTTATTTTGAAACTTTTTCTGCTCGATATTTTGTTTTTACTCGTTTTATCAATACTAACATTGGAATCTGTACATTCCATTCGATTTTTATATCAGCACTTTTTGTCTGGGATTACCACAAAATCCCTCAATACCTTTTACCACGTATGTTCCTATGCAAAAGTTGATTATTCCCACTTTATGAATATCACAGCTAAAGTTGCTTTGAGAATGATACCGGATTCACTGGCAACACAGCCGATATTTCTTTGTGTAGATGATACCATGGTAGCAAAGGCCGGAACTCGGTTTGAGAATGTTTCAAAACTCTTTGACCATGCCGCACATAATGGTTCCAATTATCTGAATGGACACTGCTTTGTAAGTATTATGCTTTGCATACCTGTATGGAAGAATGACAGGATGAAATATATTCCGCTGTTTTTGTACTCGTTCCGGTGGAATATTGAAACAAGCTACTATGAGCAGAAAACCTTCTGGTCACTTTGCAGGTATATGGTACGAAGCTGCAAGGGTATTGAATGCTGGTAAATCTGATCAATATCTGTTATTGTGCAATGAAGATCTTACCCTATCAGGATGAGCAGTTTTCCGAATACCGTACAAAAAGTGTACAGGAGTTTCGTTTTGAATTAAGTCAGGGCATTCGCAGCCAGATATTTTTGACCAATTTCGTTAGAAACATCGAAACACATATAAAATCAAATGTTATTATAAAGGCTTTAAAACAGCTGATTCGTCAGCAAGTCTATTAATTATAAAGTTGTAAACTGGTGTAATAAACAGAATCAAAAAAAATTCGTCTAAAGAGAATAAGATATAAAAACAGAATATAAAGCGTAAGAGCATGTAGAATCTATCTATATGCTCTATTTTTTATATTTTTTCAAGAAAAGGGACTAACAGTCCGGCTGAAAGGAAATGGAAGCGATATTGCTTGGGTATAAAAGATAGACTGAGCGTGAACTACTCGGCAACTGAGTTACCAGAGCATCTGAATTAAGGCGGGATACCGCCTTTTCAGGGTGCGTCCATGA
>NZ_JBBMEJ010000039.1:0-9904 GCF_040096615.1 Blautia aquisgranensis | reverse complement strand
TGTGCAGATATGCACAGTTTACGCTTTCATCTCGGCAATTGAATTACCGAGGATTCCCGCTTATCTTCCTAAAATAAGTAAAATAAACGCATGAATACCTGTATGGAAAACAATCCCCAGATTCTTCTTATGCGTCTGACCGACAAAGAAAGTATCGGCAAGATTGTAGATAATGACAATAACCATAGTCAACATAGAAGGAATTCCGTTTTTGGCGATAAGGCTCCAGATAGAATCCTTCCCAAAATTTGATGATGTGTTCATACTTAAATTGTTTCTTTCTTTTTGAGCTTCTATAGCAAATAATTATTACTTCAATTCCTAAGTATATGAGCTTTTTATAGGAACAGTGAAAATCACCGTTCCCTTGCTTCTACATGTTCAATATTCTGTTTGATTTTATCCAATAAATAAAAAAAGGTTTTCAATTCTTCATCCGAAAGATCTTTCGCTAATTCCTTCTCTGTCGCTAATATTTTCGTCTTGTTATCTTCGCAGATTTTAAGAGCAGCCTCTGTAAGTATAATTCTCTTAGCTCTTTTATCATAAGAAACCGGCTCACGGATAATTAACCCTTTTCTTTCCATGGCTTTGAGTATTTCAGTTGCGGTAGAACACCGAATCTGAAAATTCGCGAAACCTTTTCATCTGTGCTATAATAACAGAAGCTGCCATAAACAGCATCACTATATTACAGTGGAGGAAATACGATCATGGATACAAAAAAAACGATTCATTCATTATCAGACGAAATTCTTGAAAACCTTGGAAGACTGGTTGCCATTGATTCCCAGCTTGGAACTCCGGCAGAGGGAATGCCTTTCGGTGAAGGCCCTGCGAAGGCTCTTGCGGAAGGTCTTAAAATTGCAGAGGAACTTGGTTTCAAAACAGTAAACCTTGATAACTACTGCGGATATGCAGAAATGGGCGAAGGTGAAGAGATCGTCGGCATCGCCGGACACCTGGATATCGTTCCGGTCGGCGGTGACTGGACTTATGATCCGTTCAAGCTTACACGTGACGGTGATTATGTATACGGACGCGGAACCACAGATGATAAAGGACCTGTTCTTGAAGCTCTTTACGCTATGAAACTTCTCCGTGACTCCGGAGTAAAACTGAATAAGAGAGTCCGCCTCATCATGGGATGTAACGAGGAAACCGGTTCAAAATGTATGGAGCATTACAACCAGGTAGCGGAAGAGCTCTCCTGCGGTTTCACACCTGACGCCAATTTTCCTTGCATCCACGGTGAAAAGGGACGTGCTTTCCTCATGGCCTATTCCAAAAATACCCGTATCATTTCCATGAACGGTGGTTTTGTGGCAAATGCGGTATGTGACACCTGCACAACCGTTGTTCCTGCAGATGCCGGTCTGAAAGAAAAGCTGGAAAAAGCCCTCTCAGAGGCAAAGCTTCAGGAATACTCTGTCACAAAAGAAAACGGCGAACTTACCATCTACGCCAAAGGTGTTCCTGCACATGCCAGCACACCTGCTTTCGGTGTCAATGCGGCCGGAGTAACTTTTGAATGCCTTGCAAAAGCCGGATTTGAAGATGATTTTGTAGAATTTTATAATTCACATATCGGCACCGACTGCGATGGTTCCGGACTTGGCATGAAATTTGCAGATGACTATGGTGATCTGACTCTCTGCAACGGAATCGTCAAGACTGAGGACGGTGTGATCTCCTGCACCATCGACATCCGTGTTCCTGTGACCTTGAAAGAAGCAGATGTACGCAAAATGTGTGAGAACAGACTGGAGGACAACCATGGACGTATTGAGATCGTGGAAATCGGAGAACCATTATTCTTCCCAAGAGAGTCCCCGCTTGTCAACGCCCTTTACAAAGCATATACCGATGTAACCGGCGATACCGAAAATCAGCCTATGGTCATCGGAGGCGGCACTTACGCAAAATCCCTTAAAAACATCATCGCTTTCGGTCCGGAAAAAACAGGTATCGACTACCGCATCCACGGAGCAGATGAATACCTTCTAGTATCCGGCATGGAGGAATCTGTTCTGATCTATATGGAAGCCATCAGAAACCTTCTTGCGATCTGATTTTCTGAGGTCTGTACCGATCATACAGAATCAGATACTGTTAAAAAATGGTGAGGAACCCTTCCAAAAGCTCCTCACCATTTTTTATTTATATTCTACTGAAAAATCTCACTTAAAGTCTCCATCAGAATATTAACATCGATCGGCTTCGCAATATGCCCGTTCATTCCTGCTGCAAAAGCCTTCTGCTTATCCTCCTCAAAGGCATTGGCTGTCATCGCAATAATCGGAATATTCACCTTCTGGTTATTGGCCAGTGTACGGATCTATCTGGTTGCTGTGTAGCCATCCATCTTCGGCATCTGGATATCCATAAGGATCAGGTCATACTGATCTTCGGTTGCAACGACCATCTTATTTACAGCCTCCACGCCATCCCGTCCCAGCTCCACGACCATTCCGGCCTCCTCAAGAATTGCAGTTGCAATCTCCTGATTCAGTTCATTATCCTCCACAAGCAGCACATGTTTACCATGGAGAATCGTATCTGTCTCCGGTGCCTTCGGCTCTTCCACCTCCGTTGGCTGTGTCAGCACGGCACGAAGCTTTGACATAAACAACGGCTTGGACACAAATGCCGTAACACCAGCTTCTCGGAAACACGAATGCTGATAGTACCGCCCACCGGAGTAAACTTGATTGCATTGCTGACGATATTCAGAAGATGTGTACTTGAGGTCGTGATCTTTTTTAGATAATTTTTTACCTGCTCTTTATTATCAATGTGGGTTGCTGCCAGTGCAGTAAAACCAATGATCGCATTCATCATGCTGTATGTAGCAATATCACTTACCTGTATCATCTGATTCGAATCGTTTAAGATTTTCTCCAGAAGCCGCGTATCTTCTTTCATTCTTTTCTCCTGTTCTCTTCACTTCCTGCAGGCACCTGATGCTATACATCTGCCATATTCCGGCAAATCGCTCAATCCATATACAGTATAGCCAAGATTCCAACATCTGTCCACTGAATCTTGTAGAATATGCACATATAGCATATTATCAGTTACTGTTCCCTCCTTACCAGGTAACACGCTTCACAATGTACAGAAGTCATGCATCAATGCCTGATCTGTGTTATAATGTTTTTCTACGGGTATAACAATCTTATACAGACATTTATCTCACAAAGAAAGGAATTATCTCATGAGTACAAAAGCTGAACATGCAACAAAATTACACGAAAACGGATGCAACTGTGCACAGGCTGTCGCCTGTTCTTTCTGTCAGGAATTTGGCATTGATGAAAAAGAAATGTTCCGTATTGCCGAAGGCTTCGGTCTTGGAATGGGTGTTATGGAAATGTGCGGCGCACTCTCCGGTATGACCATGATCATCGGTCTTGCCAGCAGCCAGGGAAATCCTGATGAAGGCTCAAAGACCAAAGGCGATACCTACAAGAAGCTCCGCACATATATTCAGAAATTCAAAGATAAAAACGGCTCCTGCATCTGCCGCGAATTAAAAGGTGTGGAAACAGGCAAGGTTCTCTGCAGCTGCCCGCAGTGCATCACAGATGCAGTGGCACTTACAGAGGAATACCTGAAAGAGAATAAATAATTATTTGTTTTTTATTGTTTTTTATTGTTTTTTTCAATAATTTCATATCTACCGGCTTAGCCACATGAGCATCCATTCCTGACTCCAATGCATCATGGATATCCTCCACAAAGGCATTGGCTGTCATAGCCACGATTGCTATCCTCCGTGCCATCGGGTGAGCAGATCTTCGGATCGCTCTTGTGGCCTCTTACAGAAATATTGCCACCCATGAGATCTACCAGATTTTTTGTGATGACATCAAATTCCTGTCTCTTTGCCATCGTCTGCGGGCGTACCAGAACCTCTACATTCTCAATGATATCCTCGATATTCTCCTCCTCCGGTGACAGCTTCATCTTCCCGGCTTCAATCTTTGACATATCCAGAACATCGTTGATTCGAGTTTACCATCGCCATGGTATCTGCTGCCACAGAATCTGCAGGCACCATAAAAAGCATAAACCAGTCATAGGCCGGGATCTTTTTCAGACAGAAATAATATTCCTGATCCTCATAAAACACATTGGCGCATACAAAGCCCTTCTCATCCAGCACCTGCCTGCAGCTCTCAAAGTCATCATAATTCGTATAGGACATTTTTTCCAGGGTACGAAAAGCATTTCGACCTTTGAGAAGGCTTTCGTTCTGCTGTTCATCTGAATACATCTTCATCTTTTTCCTTCCGGATACGCACGCTATGCTCCAGCTTCTGTGCAAAAGCCATCTGGTTCTCATTGCTTCCCATGTTTTCCAGATCAAGCTGTCTGGATACATTTCGCATATAGGACCGCATCTGCGTGATATTCTCCGGATGCCGGTAATTCATTCCACTGATCACAGCCGAGATATAAATCCACTGTGAATCCAGTGTATTTTCCAGATTTGTATACAGAAGCTGTGTGCTCTGAGTCAGCTGACTGACTCGCTCCTTGTACGTCTGACGGGTCAGATACTGTTGAAAAAAGATTCCTCCTTTCAGTGAAGATATCGTACTTGCACGGTTTCCCTGAAGAGCCTTCTGTCCCTCCGGTGTGGAAACCACCTCCAGAAAAGGTATGGAAGAACACCGTATTGATCGCCGGTTCCGTCCTCATTCTGTGTATAACGATCCATTCCTCCCATAAAAAACGCTGCATTTCCCTGCTGAAATCTGTCCGGCTGTTGTCTCCGGTCCGCATCCGGCCAGCATTGAAATAACCAATGCTCCTGTCAGTAGCATAGAACATATCTGTCTGCTCTTCATCCGTTCCTCCTTTCGTTTTTATGTACACGGTGTCTTATTAAGCTGATTATACCCGACTGTACTGTTTTTTTGCAAACATAGATAATTTTTGCATAGACTAACAGATTGCCCAAAGATTACTGCCGAGCTGTGCTATAATATTCCATATCACAAAATACACAATTTAAGGAGATTTTTTCCATGTTACCAAAACTTATCGCTCTTGATATTGACGGTACACTTACCAATGACGAAAAAAAGATTACTGCTGACACCCTCAACACCCTTCTGGAGCTTCAGAAAAAAGGCGTCCGGATCATGCCGGCCTCCGCCAGACCGATTCCCGGACTTTATTCTGTTTCCGATAAATTAAAGCTCACTGAGCATCACGGAATTCTCATGGCCTACAACGGCGGAAAGGTTATCGATGCCACAGACGGAACCATTCTCTCAGAAACGCATATTGATGTGGAAATCGCCCTCTCTATTCTTCTCTTTCTGAAATCTCTTCCTGTAACTGTGATCCTGGACGACGGAAAACGCTTCTACGTTGAAGATTCTCATGGATATAAAGTGGAATACGAATGCTGGAATAATCAGATGGAATGCACGGAGGTCGACAGTCTGATGAATTTTCTCAATTTCTCCCCTGTAAAGATTCTGCTGTCCGTGGATCCGGAACAGATTTTGAATGTCCAGAATGCAATCCGCGCACAGCTTTCAGATGAGCTGAGTGTTGTCCGCACAGCACCATTTTATCTGGAGATCATTCCCGCTTCCATCAATAAAGGAAAAGCTCTTCTCGAAGTATGCAACCGGCTTGGAATCAATCCTGCTGATACCGCTGCATTCGGAGATTCCGAAAACGATATCCCGATGATCCAGACTGCCGGCTGTGGCATTGCCATGGAAAATGCGGAAGACGCTGTGAAAGCGTCAGCTGATAAGGTTACACTGTCCAATAATTCGGATGGTATTGCATATGCTCTTAGAGAATTTTTTTAGGAGAAGACTGATATGGAATTTCTGTTTCTGGCACTTTTTGCCATCAGTCTGCTACTTTGTGTGATCAGCCTTCTGACCGCTGTCTGACGGGCATGCGGATCCATTGCCTACATCGTATATTATGCCTCCGCCATATGCAGGCCGTCGGTCATGCTGCTAGCCTCCTTTCTTCTGTGCTGCCTGGTTTCTTTTCTTACCGGTACTTCTTTCGGAAGTGCCGCTACCATCGGCGTGATCTGTATGACCATGGCTGACAGTATGGGAATTCCTTCTATATATACAGGTGGTGCGATCCTGGCAGGGATTTTTTTCGGCGACCGCTGTTCACCGGTTTCCACCAGCGCGCTTCTGGTCAGTGAACTGACAAAGACAGATCTTTTTTCCAATATCCGGAATATGCTCAGGAGCGCCCTGGTTCCTTTTGCCCTCTCCTGTATTATTTATGCAGTACTTGGATGGACGCTGCATGCCGGCACTTCTGCAGATTCTACAAGAAATTTGCTGCAGAATTACTATCATTTTACGCCGCTGATGCTGCTTCCGGTTGTCCTGGTACTGGTGCTTTCTCTTCTTCGTATAGACATAAAAAAGACCATCGCCATCAGTGTATTGATGGGAATGGTCCTGGCTGTAACTGTACAGCATTTTTCTATATCGGAGCTTCCTGCTCTTTGTTTTTCAGGTTTTTCGCCTGCGGATAAAAATATCGCCGCACTTATGGGCGGTGGCGGATTTCTTTCCATGGCCCGGGTCTACGTGATCGTGGGAATTTCTTCCTGCTATTCCGGTATGTTTGAGGGAACCGGTTTTCTCAGTGGGATCGAAGCTATGATGAAGAGGTTAAGTTCACGGATCACACCTTATGGTGCTACCTTTCTGACTTCTGTCATCACTTCAGCAATCTCCTGCAATCAGACACTTGCCATTATGTTAACCGACCAGCTCTGCCGCGCAGACAATCCGGAAAAAGATTCCTTTGCCCTGGATCTGGAAAACAGTGCTAACCTGGTCTATTCCGTTTTTACTGTAAGATCTCTGACCCATCTGTATTTCTTATAATTACGATATACCGCGGGGATTTTTACAAATTCATCCAGACTGACCACGAAATAAACAGCAAGTACAGGCAATTTCAGTATAAAGGCTGCGATCAGTCCCAATGGAACAATAATGCACCACATGGTAATACAGTCGCAATAAAGACCAAATCTGCTGTCACCGCCTGCACAGAAAATTCCGCTGATGGTGACACCATTTACAGAACGTCCGATCATATAATAGGCACAGATTAGAAGCATTCCCTGCAGATATTCCCGTGACACAGTGCTTAAATTAGCCACACGAAGGATCAGCGGACTACACGCCAGAAGGATCAGCCCTGATACGATTCCACTTGCCACAGCCAGTCTGCAAAGCCTTCCTCCGTATTCTCTTGCAGTATCTGGTTTCCCGGCACCAAGCTCATTTCCTACCATGATACCGCCGCCATTTCCAAGTCCCATGCAAAAGCAGGCTGCCAGATTTTTCACAATGTTTGCAATAGAGTTGGCTGCTACCGCATCCGTTCCCAGATGTCCCATGATCACAGAATACATGGAAAATCCGGTTCCCCAGACAATCTCATTGCAGATAACCGGCGTTGTATATTTCCAGAAATCCCTTCGCAGAATGATATCGTTTCTCAAAAGATATTTAGCCCGGAGTTTCACCTGATCCTTCCTGCTCGTTTCACATACACACCAGACCACTTCGATCACACGAGCTGTAACTGTTGCCAGTGCCGCTCCTGCGATCTCCATACGCGGAATTCCAAATAATCCGTAAATCAGCACTGCGTTGATAAAAATATTGATGATCACGCTGGTTGCGCTGATCATACTGCTCTTTCCGGCTCTTCCACTGTTCTTTAAGATGCAGAGATACATCTGAGAAATTCCGGTAAGCAGATAGGAAACTGCGATCACTCTGAGATACACAGATCCACCCCTGATCAGAACCGGATCATTGGTAAAAATCTTCATCAGCAGCCCCGGAACCAACAATGCCGACAGCGTAAACAGCAGCGAGATCAATGTTGTGATCTTCATCACATAAGCAAAAATCCTCTCAACAGCAGGAATATCACCTTTTCCCCAGTACTGAGCTGCCAAAAGTGAAAGTCCGATCGTCATAGCTTCCAGAAGAAGACTGTGAATAAACGTCACCTGCCCTGCAAGAGATACTGCAGACAAAGAGTTCTGAGAAATCATTCCAAGCATCAAAGCATCAGATGCACTGACAAGAGCCAGCATAAACTGCTGGAACGCAATGGGCATTACAAGACTCATAAGTTTTTTGGTAAATGCAGAATCTCTTTTATTTTTCATTGATCTTCTTCCAGGCTTCCTCGTCAAATCTGCGGTTTTTAAAATAATACGGTCTGTCTTCTTCTGTAATCTCACGGATCACTTTGCAGGGATTTCCGGCTGCACATACGTTATCCGGAATGTCTTTCGTAACCACACTTCCGGCTCCGATCACAACATTATTTCCGATCTTTACACCTGGAAGGATGCAGCAGCTTCCGCCGACCCACACATTGTCTCCTATGGTAATGGGAATTCCGTACTCATATGCTGAATTCCTGCTTTCCGGGTGAATCGGATGCCCGGCTGTATAAATTCCCACATTGGGTCCAATTAAAACATTATCTCCTATGGTGATCTTTCCCACATCCAGCATCACACAGTTCGTATTTGCATAAAAATTTTCGCCAACTTCAATGTGGCTTCCATATTCACAGTAAAACGGCGGTTCAAAGTATACATTCTTTTTATGCTTCATGCCTGTACGGTTCAGACACGCCATTCCTTTCTCCGGTTCAAACGGCATTACCTGATTATATTCTCTGATCATCTTTTTGGTTTCTTTTTGCTGTGCCAGCACCGCGTCATCTGAAATATAAGCCATGCCATGGTCTCTCCTGTAAATGTTATCCATAAAAAAATCCTCCTGTATCTTTTTCTCTTCAATTGTTTTATAATTTTGTATGATTATATTGTGATTTTAGATATTTTTCTATCAGTTTACTATCTAACTTTATAACAATCCTGTGAGGTTAATAAAATGATTACTATAGACGTAAAAGAGGATCTTTCAGAAAATGTGATCTACGATTATGCTGACTGTCAGGCTGGCATCCATTACGATCTGCTTTCCAGTTACCCAAATTATTCCGGTGTCAGCCACTGGCACGACGATATTGAACTGATCCTGATTCTTTCCGGAGAGATGAAGTACAACGTCAACGGAAATATTTTTCCGCTCCATAAGAATGAGGGGATCTTCGTGAATTCCCGCCAGCTCCATTTTGGCTTTTCAAACACTCACACAGAATGTATTTTTCTCTGTATCCTGCTCCATCCGGTTCTTTTATGTGCTTCACCGGCATACGAAAAGAGCTTCGTCCTTCCGGTCATCCGAAACTACGAAGCTCCTTTTGTCCTTCTCTCTCCAAAAATCTCCTGGCAGCAAAAGATTCTGGATGAGATCCGTTTTCTTTTCAAACATCGGAAAGATAAAACAGCACCTCTGAAGATCCTGTCTTCTTTCTCCTGCATCTGGGCAATGCTTTATGAAAATATTTCTTCCTCCGACGCAGAAACACATATTGACAATGATCTTTCTGCGATCCGAAATATGACAGATTTTATCCAGAAAAATTATACCGTCAAAATTTCTCTGGAAGAGATCGCCGCTGCCGGTTCTGTGGGAATCAGTAAATGCTGCCGGCTTTTTTCCAGATATTTTTCCCAGACGCCCAACAATTATCTCAACAATTACCGTCTTGCCAAAAGCGGCGATCTTCTGCGGGAAACTTCTCTTTCCATAACAGAAATCGCCCTTTCCACAGGCTTTAACAGTGCCAGCTATTATGCTGAATCCTTCCGGAAATGGGCCGGTATCAGTCCAGGAGAATTCCGGAAAAACAGGTCGATTCCTTCTGTTCGTACATGGAATGATCTGCATAACAGGGATGGGGACCAGTGAACCAACGGGGACGGGGAAAAGTGGCCTAAAGAGAT
>NZ_JBBMEJ010000038.1:0-9958 GCF_040096615.1 Blautia aquisgranensis | reverse complement strand
GACGGAACCTCAGACCATGTGGGAATCGTGGAGAAAACTGAGGGAAGTACCGTATATACGGTAGAGGGAAACTCCAGCGATGCCGTGAACCAGAGAAGTTATGATATCAATAACGGAACAATCATGGGATATGGCATACTTTGAAAATTAATATGTTGACTCTTAGAGAGTAGTCAATAGTTTAGATTACCTTGACTAAAAAACAAATATAAAGTATTATGTGATTAGCTTCAACTAACTAGAAAAGGAGGGCGCACAATGACAAACCAATATATGACGAAGCTGTATCACGATCTGCTCTCCAACTCTCCGCAGACAGTGACAATAGATATTCCGGCTGATATGGGAACAGGTCAGATTTCGCAAGTTGTTACAAAGCAAGGAGCTGTTGTATCAGACTGGAAAATGAACTATTTTTCAGATATGAATGTGCAGGGTGTAAGCTGCGAAGATTATATTCAACTTTTATTCTGCTTCAATGATGGCGTATCGTGGAATATTGCAGATGCACGTCAAAGTGTCAGCATCCAGAAAGGCGAATCCTGCATTTATCGGGGACATGGTAAAATGGAATATTTGTGTTATTCTGGGAAGAAAGATTTCCTTTTTAAGAATATAAAAATTCCCATGCCATATTTTCACAAAATTTTGAATGACTACTTTGAAGATAGTGAAATAAACGCTTATGAAAAGAAATTACTGACAGGGATTTCAAAAGTGAGCGTTACCCCGTATATGGAGCACATTTTTGCGGAGGTAAAAGATTTTACGCAATACCGAGGTGGTTTAGGGTATTTATTCTTGGAAAGTAAAGTTTTTGAATTGCTGTCTGTATATTTAAGTGAAGTATTGGAACTCAGTATTCTTTCATCGAACCATATTAGCATTTCCAAAAGTGACAGGGATTCGATTACCGAAGCAAAAAGGATTATTGACAGTCAGCTTGCTTTTGCACCAAGCTGTGAGGAATTGGCGAAAAAGGTAAATATCAGTGTTTCTAAACTGACGAAAGGATTTAATTCTTTATTTGGAACATCGGTTCACGCATATATTATAGATCAAAGACTGGAAAAGGCTGCGGGGCTTCTTTTGGAAAGTGACTTGAACGTAAGTCAGATCGCGATGCTGGTTGGATATTCAAAACCAAGCAACTTTGCGGCTGCGTTCAAAAAGAAATATGGGGTAATACCCAAGAATTATAAAGATGAAAATACGATTGGCTAAACCTAAAAATACCGATTTTGGGTAGAATGAAATCGAGTTTGGGTTGGATGTAACGACGAAAATTGGTACAATTTGCGATGTGGTTAGAGAAGATTAACCACATCGCATTTTTTATTTTCCAAATAAAGGGAGGAGGAATAAGTATTATGAAACAAAAGTTAAATGCGAAAGATTTTATTCTCATCGGTGTTTTAACGGCCCTTATGTGGATTATTTGCATGATTATCAGCACCATTATGAGCGTGGCTGGACCGGTAACAAATGTATTTTACCCATCCGTTGTTGCAATCCCGAATGGTATCGTTATGATGCTTCTACTGGCTAAGGTACCGAAGAAAGGCGTGTTTACCATTTGCGCCGCAATTCAGGCTATCCTGTTTCTGCTGGTGGGTGCTTTCTGGTTCATTCCTATCGGTTTGATAATTGGCGGTGTCATCTGCGATTTCCTGGTTATGAGCCGGAATGAAATTACAATGAAGTCCATGATGACAGCCTATGCGCTGTTCAGTGCTATTTTTGCTTTTAGTGCTATCTGCCCTATCAAATTTCTTCAAAGCGCGTTTGTCGGAGCAATGGAGAAAAACAATATTGCTCCGGAGTACATTCAGGGAATGTTGAACATTACTTCCGTTCCCATGCTGGTAGTCATTGTTGCTGCCGGATTGGTGGGCGGCCTGATTGGTGGCTTTATCGGTCAGAAAGCATTGAAAAAACACTTTATCAAAGCTGGACTTGTTTCAGTAAAATAACAGGATCAGCCCCCTGAAACTTTATCAGGCAATACAGGCAAGCGGGCTGCCTGACTTCAGAGCGTGGGGCTGAGAACAGTCCCGCGCTTTGATTTTTATAGGGAGACATTTGAATGGAAGAAGCACAAATTAAACAAATAATTGAGCGCCAGCCCCTACATGGCTCTGCGCTCCTCGACCCACGTTGCAAGATACTTCTTTTGGTCTGCATTGGTTTTGTCAGTTATTTTCTGGCCGGAGAAGTTGTCAGTCTCGCACTCATGCTGGTTTATGGGCTGTTTATTGCCTTGGGTAACGGTGGAAAATGGGCTGTCAAAATGATAGTGATCTATATTATTGTTGCTTATCTCAATGCCCTGCTCCGTTATGTCCAAGTTCCGGTTTTAAGTGTGATTATGAGCGTGTTCGGCGTGACGGTCTTAAAATTGATTCCTATCATGATGATGGGACTTTGGATATTGCGAACTACATACATGGATGACTTAATGGTGGCACTTCAACGGATGCGGCTGCCCCAGGCAGTCACAATCCCCCTTGTTGTTATGTTCCGATATATCCCTACTTTACGGATTGAATATCGACAAATCCGAAGCACGATGGATATTCGCGGTATCAGCGATACCGTGTGGAAACGAGTATCCCATCCGTTAGCAACCATAGAATACATTTTGATACCTCTGCTAATGCGGTGCTTGAAAGTTACCGATGAACTGGCTGCATCCGGCACAACACGCGGTCTGGAGTTGGAATGCAAACGATATGCGTTGCGGCCAATCCGTTTTTCGTGGCGGGAAATTGTGGTATCGCTGTTGGGTATCCTCTTTTTGGCCGGGTTGCTGTTTATTGACCAGACTAAAATCGGGGAAATCATTTTATGGAGGGTGTGACGATGATCTCATTTCAGAATTTTAGCTTTCGTTATGAAGAAAGCAAAGACTTTACCCTCCGTGGCATTGATATGACCGTACAGACAGGAGAATTTATTCTTTTGACTGGGCGAAGCGGCTGCGGCAAAACAACCCTGATCCGCTCGCTTAATGGTCTGATTCCGCACTTTTATCCCGGAGAAATCCAAGGCGATCTGCTTATGGATGGCCATTCGCTGCTGGAAATGAAGCCGTCTGAATTGGCAGGACAGGTTGGAACGGTATTCCAAGATCCACGTTCTCAGTTCTTTATGACGGATACCACGCGGGAATTGGCTTTCGGCTGCGAAAATCTCGGACTGCCCCGCGAGGAAACGATTGACCGTATTGCAAAAGCGGCGAAAGAGTTGGAATTGGTAGATTACTTAAACAGAAGTATCTTTGCTTTATCCAGCGGGGAAAAACAACAGATCGCAATCGGTTCTGTCTATGCGCTGGGGCCAAAAGTATATATTTTTGATGAACCATCGGCCAATCTGGACTATGCCGCTACCAAACGGCTGGCAGAAATTATGGGAAAACTGAAACACGCTGGATACACCATTTTTGTGGTAGAGCATCGTTTTTATTATTTGCGCGATCTGATTGACCGAGCCTTTCTGATTCAGAATGGAAAAATTGAGCATGAGTTCACAAGGGAACAGTTTTGCTCTCTGCCTGAAGAAACACGAATTTCTTATGGCCTGCGGACAGCATACCCGGAACGCGATGCAGAACATTATCAGGAAAAGCCGCACACAAAGGATGAGACACATCGGCTGAATGTTCACAATTTAGGCTTTGCCTACAAGAAGGTGCCGGATATTTTTCAAAATGTCAGCTTTGAAGCTCATGCAGGAGATGTGATCGGTATTCTGGGCCATAACGGAGCTGGAAAAACAACCCTCTTATCTATTTTAACGGGTCTGCTAAAGCAGCAGCGCGGCGAGGTCTGCTTTGACGGAAAAAAACTTACACCACGCCAGCGGCGGTCACTTTCCTATCTTGTCATGCAAGATACGGATTATCAGCTTTTTGCCAGCAGTGTGGAGGAAGAACTATCCCTTGGTATGAAGGATGATTGCAAAGAAAAAGTGGATGAAACGCTGAAAGCACTGGAACTATCAGATTACCGTGAACGGCATCCGGCATCCCTTTCAGGTGGTCAAAAGCAGAGGGTTACTATCGGTGCAGCAATCGTAAAGGGCAGCCCAGTGATCTACTTTGACGAGCCTACCAGTGGTTTGGACTACGATTCTATGGTGCGTGTCAGCAAACTGATCGAACAACTTTCAAGCTCTGGTGTGATCGTGTTTGTGGTGTCACACGATTTTGAATTTATTGTCCGTACCTGTACGGAGGTGGTTCAGTTGGATGATGACGGGGCTATTCAAAATCAAAGGCTTTCGCCAGAAATTTTGAAAACGCTGTCCGAAAAATATTTTACCTGATAGGAGGTTGGAATTATGTTTCAAAAAGTATTTGAGTATGCAGGGCCTCATAAGAAGGGGCTTTATGCAGCAACGGCCATCGTGCTGGTCAGCGTCCTGATGGGTGTCCTGCCCTTTGTGCTGGCTTATCAGGTGATAGCGCCGCTGGTCATGGGTGAATCTATTGGAGCATCCTTTATCATTTCGCGCGTGGCTCTTGTCTTGGCGTGTCTGGTGCTGCAAGCCCTTTTCTATGGCTGGGGACTGAATCTTTCTCACAAAGCCGCTTATGACACGCTGCTCCGTCTGCGAACGGCACTTCAAAAACGGTTTGAAAAGCTGCCCCTCGGTGTCATTCAGGATAAAGGCACCGGCACAGTCAAAAAGCTGTTCGTGGATGATGTAGACAGTCTGGAAGTTTTACTGGCTCACTCCATGCCGGAGGGAATTGCAAATCTGATGATCCCTATTGCGGTTTATGTGGCAATGTTCTTTGTGGATTGGAAACTGGCGCTTCTGTCGCTGGCATCTATTCCGATCAGTCTGATTGCCATGATGACGATGTATTCCGTCGGCATGAAGAAAATGGGGCCTTACTACATGGCCGGACAGAAGATGAACAATACCATTATTGAGTACATTAACGGTATGGAAGTTGTCAAGGTATTCAATAAGGACGCAGATTCCTATGAGCGGTTCCGCAAAGATGTATCAGATTATCGGGACTATACTCTGGCGTGGTACAAGGCGGCGTGGCCGTGGATGGCAATTTACAGCAGTCTGCTTCCATGCACCATTATTCTGACTTTGCCTGTTGGCGCATGGTTCGTTCTCTCTGGCTGGTCTACTCTGCCTAATTTGATCTTGGTACTGTGTCTTTCTTTAAGTATTGGTATGCCGCTACTGAAATCTCTCGGTTTCCTGCCTACCATGCCCCAGCTCAACTATAAAATTTCTGCATTGGAGCAGGTGTTGGATGCGCCGGAGCTCCAGCAGACAGAAGATGCGTTCCACGGGAAAGATGACACCATTACTTATGACCATGTTTCTTTCGCTTATCAGACCACACAGCCCGGCCCGGATGGAAAGCCTGTTGTAATTGAGGATGAAGTTCTCCATGACATTTCCTTTACGGCAAAAGCTGGACAGAAAACAGCCCTTGTTGGTGAATCTGGCTCCGGCAAGAGTACATTAGCGAAACTGCTGATTCACTATTATGACCCACAGAAAGGCAGTATTTCCATCGGTGGGCAGAAATTATGCGATATGAGCCTTGAAGCACTCAACAGCCGTATTTCCTATGTGGCGCAGGATCAATACCTGTTCAACACCTCTCTGTTCGAAAACATTCGGCTTGGTCGGCTGAACGCAACGGATGAAGAAGTGGTGGAGGCCGCAAAGAAAGCTCAGTGTATGGAGTTCCTTGAGAAACTTCCGCAGGGTATTCATTCGATGGCTGGTGATGCAGGAAAAATGCTCTCCGGCGGTCAGCGCCAGCGTATTTCTCTGGCAAGGGCAATCTTAAAAGATGCTCCTATTGTGGTGCTTGACGAGGCAACTGCCTATGCCGATCCCGAAAATGAGGAAAAGATGGAAGCTGCCATTGCAGAGCTTGTAAAAGGTAAGACCCTTGTGGTTATCGCACACAAATTACCAGCCATTATGAACGCAGATCAGATTTGTGTTATGGATCACGGAAAACTGGTTGCAACGGGCAGACATCAAGAGCTGATCCAGTCCTGCCCTGAATATCAAAAGTTGTGGAAAGCGGCACAAGACAGCGCCGAGTGGAAAGTACACACTGCAAAGGAGGGAAAATAAATGTTTGCTTTGTTTTCAAGAATATTGAAACTTTCCGGCCGTTATAAGAACCGTATTCAGGGCGCATTTGTTTGTGCGTTTCTGGAATCCATTTTGTCCAAAATGCCAATTTTTCTGGCCTTTGTGGTTTTGAGTGGCTTTGCAAACACGACCATTACCGGGCAGACTTGCCTTTATGTGGGACTTGGCCTTGCCGCTATTGTGCTGGTTCAGATGTTCGTCCACTATCTTAGTGACAGCCTGCAAAGTGCAGCGGGATATTTGATGTTCGCTGACAAGCGTATCGAATTGGGCGGCCATCTGCGGAAACTTCCGATGGGATATTTCACTTCCGGCAATATTGGCAAGATCAGTTCTGTCCTCAGTACCGACATGGTGTTCATTGAAGAAGTCGCTATGAGTACGCTGGGAAACATGATGAGCTATCTGCTGTCCTCGCTGGTTTTGCTGGCGTTCATGTTTTATCTGAATTGGCAGCTTGGCTTGATTGCTGCGATAGTTACTATTTTGGCATGGCTGGTATCTAAGGGAATGAACAAAGTTTCCCTACGAGAAGCAGCAGGCCGTCAGGAGCAGAGTGAACGGCTGACCGATGCGGTGCTGTCTTTTGTGGAGGGCATTGGTGTTATTAAGAGCTATAACCTGCTTGGAGAAAAATCCGAAGAACTGTCCGGCAATTTCAAACGTTCCAGAAATACATCGCTTGACTTTGAACGGAAAATGACCCCGTGGACAATGGGGCTGAATATCCTTTACGGTATTGGTATTGCGGCAATTTTTGGCCTGTCTATTGTGTTGGAACAGAACGGTGCGCTTTCTTTGGCTTATGTGTTGGGTGTTCTGCTATTTGTATTTGATCTTTTTGGCCCGTTGAAGGCTCTCTATGGAGAAGCATCCAGACTAACCGTTATGAACGCTGCCCTTGATCGTATTGAAGCAGTATTGGATGAACCGGAACTTTCCGACAACGGCAAGCAGCATATTCCGGCTCAGGCACAGCCGGGACAGCCGGAAGTCCTGTTCAACGATGTTACATTTGCTTATCAGGATAAAGAGGTTCTGCATCATATCAGTTTTGCCATGAAGAAAAATTCTATGACAGCGCTGGTTGGACCGTCCGGTAGCGGTAAGTCCACCATTGCAAACTTGCTGGCGCGACTTTGGGATGTAAAATCCGGCAATGTGACGATAAGGGGCGTGGATATTCGCAATGTACCTCTGTCGGAATTGATGGATCAGATCAGCATGGTATTCCAGCGCGTGTATCTGTTTCAGGACACCATTTACAACAATATCATCATGGGAAAGCCGGATGCCACGGAAGAAGAAGTTTATGAGGCGGCCAGAAAAGCCCGCTGCTATGATTTCATTATGGCTCTGCCCGACGGATTCCAGACGGTGGTTGGTGAGGGCGGTGCAACACTTTCCGGCGGCGAAAAACAGCGTATTTCGATTGCCCGCTGTATCCTGAAAGACGCGCCTATTGTCATTTTGGATGAAGCTACCGCAAGTGTAGATACGGACAATGAAAGCTATATTCAGGAGGCTATTTCCGAATTGGTGAAGGGAAAGACCCTGCTTGTAATCGCTCACCGCCTAAATACCATCCAGAACGCCGATCAGATTTTAGTTATAGACAACGGCCAGATTGCACAGCAAGGAACCCATGAGGAACTTTTGAAACAGCCTGGTATCTATCAGGATTTTGTCAATATCCGAAAGAGTGCGGCTGGCTGGAGTCTTGCTTAATGACGAAAGGAGCTGCCTATGAAACTTCATACTGCCGGAGAGGATTATTTGGAGGCCGTGCTTATACTTCAAAAGAAGCTCGGTATGGTGCGTTCCGTGGATGTTGCCCGGTATATGGAGGTTTCAAAACCCAGCGTATGTTACGCAGTAGGAACTTTACGAGAGGGTGGCTTTTTGACAACAGACGAAAACCATTATATACACCTGACCGACCTTGGCTGGGATGTGGCTGAAAAAATTTACGAACGCCATTGTTTTTTTACTCATCAACTTATATCCGTTGGAGTTAATCCACAAATTGCAGAAGTTGATGCTTGTCGCATGGAACATGCAGTCAGTGATGAAAGTTTTCAAAAACTGAAAGAGCATGCGATGAGAGAGATTGCTTCACAAAAAATTGACAATACATTTGATGATTTTCCTGTGAAGAAGTAGAAAATGTTGCTTTGCTAAAATAGATTAAATATGAAAGACACAAAATACAAGATATTAGCATATTTTGACAATCAATCATATCGAAAACTATTCAATGAGATAAACTCAGATTATGCAGAAAATCTACAAATTTTACTGCATAATTTGAGTTTATTTTCTTATGATGTGCTTATAATAGGAGTGATCCTTTATAAAGAGAACATAAGTAATATTATATCTGCTATTAGAAAGATAACGCAGATACCAATTATTATCTTGACGGATACTTCTTCTTTATTGTGTATGTCATGGAAAAAAGAATTAATATACGCTGGTGCAGACTGTGTAATAGATATAAATAGCACTACAGAAGAAGTAGATCTGCAGATTTTTTCATTGGCACGACGAAATAATAAACAAAAAATAACTCAAAAGCAATCCGAAACGATGATTGATAAAGGAAAACTTGTAATGGATCATAAGAAACATAAAGTATTTTGGAATGATGTAGCGTTACATTTAACACGACAAGAATATAATTTTTTATACTTATTAGCAGCGACACCGATGAGAGTATACACGTTTGAACAGATTTACCAGTTTGTCTGGAAAGATTATCCTGTTGGTGATATTAAAAATATCATCTGGTGTCTGGTAAAGCGACTGAGAAAAAAGCTGAATGTTGTTGAAGATGGTGCCGGGAATTGCATCGTCAGTGTCAGGGATATAGGTTACAAATTTGAATTGAATAAAGAAAACGAACAACAGTAAGGCGAATGATCCGTAAAAAGATTGTTCGTCTTATTTTATTTATTCTGGAAAGAAGGTGATAAAAACTGACCGTCAATTGACAGTTTTCTGACCGTTAACTGACAGGTGCATCCGATACACTGTGCCTTTGTAAAGATATGATTACAAAGGAGATCCGTGTTTGCAGGGAGACAGCAGAAATGCCGGACATTCCTGTAGACAGGAAGAACGGACCAGAGCACCGCCACACTCCGATTTGATTTCGCAAAAATTCAGATCGGAGGAAAACATAAGTGGCTTATAACAAAGCAAAAGAAGAATATAGATGGAACAAGTGGAAAGCAGAGGAAGAGAAGATCCTGCGTGAACAGGACGTGGATGAAGAGACGATCCAGAAGCTTCGGGAGTACGACTGGAACGATTTTAACGCAGAGCGGAGATTCCGGGAACATCAGACCTTGCTTCTGGACTGTATGGAACTGCTCCTGGAAGAAAAAGAAACCAAAGAGTCCCAGCCGGAGAGCGTAGAAGCCCTGCTGGATACCGAAGAATATACAGAGGCGTACTATTAAGACAGCCCCTCCGTCTGCGAAGATCAGCATTCAGCCAGAGCAGAAGCTCCGGGTGGCCAGTTCCAACGCCCTGACAGCCCGGATGCAGAAGCAGATGGAACGAAGGGCAGCGAAGCAGGCGGCGAAGAAAGCCGCCTTGCAGACTTCCGATGGAGTCCGCCGGATACAGAAAACGGCAAGGGCAGGAGAGAATACCTTCAAGGCAGCTAAGGCCGCTGTAGAAGCGGCAGCGAAAACGGTGCAGTCCATGATGGCTGCACTGGGAGCCGCCGGAGCGGTCATGGTTCTGCTTCTGGTTATCATGGTCGGGATCATTGGCGGTGCGGCATTCTCTGGAAGCTCAG
>NZ_JBBMEJ010000037.1:0-13040 GCF_040096615.1 Blautia aquisgranensis | reverse complement strand
CACTCGAAGTTGCGAAGGCCGTTTCCCCTCCTCGCGCTCCTCCCCTCTGGCCACGCCCTGCACACGTATTACATTTGTCTCACTCGTAACGTATTCTCACACGCGCTGTTGCCCTCCGGGCAAAGCGCCCCGCAACGGACAGTTTGCCAAAGGGCAAACGCCTCCGACGCGCTTTCGCCTCCAAAGGAGGCGAACAGCCCGTCATCAGTCTTCGGAAACAAAACTCCCCCACGCCACAACCAAGCGTGCCCAACGGAGGGGGGTTTTAGGGGGGAGCGTGCGGGCTTCGCAACTCCGAGCTCGCTCCCCCCTAAGGTCCTCTCAGCTTTCAGCATGAAAAAGAATTTCAACCAAACAACCAAAACTGTTCTACAAAGTTCTTACATCAAGAACGATAATCCGCATTGATTTTCACATAATCATATGTCAGATCGCATCCCCACGCAGTGGCCTCTGCCTCGCCCATCTTCATGTCTGCGATGGCTGTCACGGCATCCTCAGAAAGAATTGTGGTTGCCTCTTCCTCACTGTATCCGGTGGAAACACCATTCTCAATGATCTTAAGTTTTCCTGCTTTGCTCTCAAAGTAAAGATCTACTTTTTCAGGGTCAAACTGTACTCCTGAATAGCCTAATGCACAGAGGATTCTTCCCCAGTTTGCATCATGTCCGTAGATTGCTGCCTTTGTAAGGGAGGAGGTTACTACGGATTTACTTAAGGTTACTGCGTCTGCTTTGGTGGCTGCGCCGGTTACTTTGACCTCAAAGAGTGCAGTTGCACCCTCACCGTCTCCTGCGATTTTTTTCGCAAGGGTTGTATTTACATAATTAAGAGCCTTCTTAAACTCTTCATAATCCGCATTTTTCTCAGTGATCTTAACATTGCCTGCCTGACCGTTTGCCAGAAGGAGTACGGTATCATTGGTAGATGTATCTCCGTCAACGGAAACCATATTGTAAGTATCTTTGATATCCTCGCTGAGTGCTTCCTGCAGAAGCTCCTTGGAGATATCCACATCTGTTGTGACAAATCCAAGCATTGTACACATGTTCGGGTGGATCATTCCGGAACCCTTGCACATACCGCCTACTGTAACGGTTTTTCCGCCGATCTCGATCTCTACGGCTGCCTCTTTTTTCTCGGTGTCTGTTGTCATGATGGCTTTTGCAGCCTCAAGACCTGCCTCACGGCTTCCTGCAAGCTTCGGTGCCATAGCCTTTACACCGTTTGCAATACGGTCAATAGGAAGCTGCATTCCGATAACACCTGTGGACGCTACCAGAACACTGTCTTCCGGAATTCCAAGACTCTCTGCTGCTGCCTGGGCTGTCGCCTTACAGTAGCTGAAGCCTTCCTCACCGGTACATGCGTTGGCAATTCCGCTGTTACAGATCACAGCTCTTGCGCCCTGATGATTATATACGATGTCCTGATCCCATCTTACAGGAGCAGCTTTTACCACATTGGTCGTGAAAGTTCCTGCAGCCACACACGGAACTTCACTGAAAACCATTGCCATATCGGTACGTCCTTTATATTTGATCTCTGCTGCGGTGGATGCCGCCTGGAATCCTTTTGCGGCAGTAACGCCTCCGTCGATTATCTTCATATTATATATGTCTCCTCTCACTGAACTGAAAATGCGGCCATTACGGGCACATCGGAATCTGTTTCAGTCCTTCATTCTCATCAAAACCAAACATCAGGTTCATATTCTGTACGGCCTGTCCGGCTGCACCTTTCACAAGGTTGTCGATAGCGCCCATCATGATCACTCTCTTTGTTCTCGGGTCGATCTTGAAGTTCACATCCACAAAGTTGCTGCCTTCCACATTTCTTGTCTGTGGGCATACATCTTTGTTCAGAACACGTACAAAGAACTCATCTTTATAGTATTTATCATAAGCTGCCTTCACTTCCTCATAGGTAACATCCTTGGTAAGGGAAGCATAAGCAGTTACCAGGATTCCTCTGTTCATGGGAACAAGATGTGGGGTAAAGTTGATCAGAACCTCCTGTCCGCATGCATATCCCAGCTGATCCTCGATCTCTGGTGTATGTCTGTGTGTTGCAACACCGTAAGCCTTAATGCTCTCATTTACCTCGCAGTAAAGATTCGGCACCTTGGCTCCTCTTCCTGCTCCTGATGTTCCAGATTTCGCATCAATAATAATGGTGTTCGGATCGATCAGGCCCTCTTTTAATAACGGGTAAATAGAAAGTGTAGAGCATGTCGGATAGCATCCCGGATTAGCGATCAGTCTTGCTTTCTTGATATCCTCACGGTTGATCTCGCAGAGACCGTAAACTGCCTCATCGATAAACTGGGGTGCTTTGTGCTCGATTCCATACCATTTCTCATATTTCTTCACATCCTTGATACGGAAGTCCGCACTTAAGTCGATCACCTTACATTTGGAAAGAATCTCTTCATTGATAAGAGATGCACAAAGTCCCTGTGGTGTTGCGGTGAAGATCACATCGACCTCATCTGCAAGTGCTGCCATGTTATCGTCCATACATTTGGCATCCACAAGCTTGAAAAAGTTCTGATAAATATCTGCGTACTGCTGATCTATGTAGCTTCGGGATCCGAACCATTTGATCTCTACGTCCTTGTGTCCAAGGAGAAGTCTTACGATCTCATTTCCTGCGTATCCTGTAGCACCGATAATTCCTGCTTTAATCATTTTTCTCATTCCTCCTCTGTTCGGGCAAAAAGGCGGTTCTTTTATGTCCGCCTTATCAATGGATAGATTATACATCTTCTTTGCATATTATGCAATAGCCATTTTCTTTGATTTTTCACGGTCTTTTCTGTTTTTCTTATATTTCCTTATAATATTCACCATGTTTCATTGCATTTTTATGCAAATTTTTTTTTATATTTTTCAAATTATCTATTGCATATTTATAAAATCTGGTGTATATTAAGCCATGTCGACAGGACAGTAAAAAATTTTGTTCTGCTTTGCATGAATATTTATTCACTCTGGTAAAGTTATAAAACAGTATACTTTTCACGGAAAATTTTTTAAAAATCCCAGGAGGACATATATTATGAAAGAAAAAGTTGTTTTAGCGTATTCCGGCGGTCTTGATACCACAGCCCTTATCCCGTGGCTGAAAGAGACATTTGACTATGACGTTGTCTGCTGCTGTGTAAACTGCGGACAGGGAAACGAGCTGGACGGCCTTGAAGAAAGAGCAAAAATGTCCGGTGCTTCCAAATTATACATCGAAGATATCGTTGATGAATTCTGTGACGATTTCATCATGCCATGTGTAGAGGCTGGCGCTGTTTATGAGCATTCTTATCTTCTCGGAACCTCCATGGCACGTCCGGTTATCGCCAAGAAACTGGTTGAGATCGCACGTAAAGAAGGCGCTGTTGCTATCTGCCACGGTGCTACAGGTAAAGGAAATGACCAGATCCGTTTCGAGCTTGGTATCAAAGCTCTTGCTCCGGACATCAAGATCATTGCTCCATGGCGTATGACAGATCTCTGGACCATGCAGTCCCGTGAGGATGAGATCGAGTTCTGTAAAGCACACGGAATCACTCTTCCGTTCGATGCAAGCCACAGCTACAGCCGTGACAGAAACCTCTGGCACATCAGCCATGAGGGACTTGAGCTTGAGGATCCGTCCCAGGCTCCGAACTACGATGACATGCTCGTATTAAGCGTAACTCCTGAGAAAGCACCGGATAAAGAGACTGAGATCACCATGACATTCGAGCAGGGTGTTCCGAAAACTCTCAACGGAAAAGCTATGAAAGTTTCCGAGATCATCACAGAGCTCAACAAGCTTGGAGGCGAGAACGGAATCGGTATCGTTGATATCGTTGAGAACCGTGTTGTTGGTATGAAATCCCGTGGTGTTTATGAGACTCCTGGCGGAACGATCCTCATGGCAGCCCATGACCAGCTTGAGGAGCTGATCCTTGACCGTGAGACTATGGAAGCTAAGAAGAAACTTGGCAGCCAGTTTGCACAGGTTGTTTACGAAGGAAAATGGTACACACCACTTCGTGAGGCAATCCAGGCATTCGTTGAGTCCACTCAGAAATACGTTACCGGTGAAGTTAAACTGAAACTTTACAAAGGAAACATTATCAAGAACGGTACAACTTCTCCATACAGCCTTTACAATGAATCTCTCGCTTCCTTCACAACAGGTGATATGTATGACCACCACGATGCTGACGGATTCATCACTCTGTTCGGTCTGCCGCTGAAGGTTCGTGCTATGAAGCTTGCTGAAGTTAAGAACAATCAGAATCAGAACTAAATATCTGCCTGAATTTTTCTGACAGATAATACAGCCCCGGGAAGCCTACCTGGTTCCCGGGGTGTTTTCTGTTACTGGCTACATATAGTCGATCGGATATTCGCCTTCTCTTTCGCTGCATAACTCCCGTGTCTGATCCGCAATCTTCTGAACATCTATCATATCTACCCGGAAAGGAATTCAACCTCTTATGAACACACAAAAAATGCCTCTGAAAAATTCTCTCTGCCTGCTTCTGGCCGCTACCATCTGGGGAATTGCCTTTGTTGCCCAGAGCGTTGGCATGGAATACGTAGGCCCGTTTACCTTTAACGGTGTCCGGTCTCTGATCGGCTCCGTCATCCTTGTGCCTGTGATCCTTCTTCTGAACCGCCCGAAAAACGCTGACAGTCGAACTTCTTCCGGTTCTGCAGCATCTCAGGGCACCGCACCATCCCCGCACAAAAGCCGCGACCTCTGGCTCGGCGGTATCTCATGCGGAATCGCACTCTTTGCAGCCAGCAATTTCCAGCAGTTCGGCATCAAATATACTACCGTAGGAAAAGCCGGCTTCATCACTGCCTGCTATATTGTCATTGTCCCGATTATCGGACTTTTCCTGAAAAAGAAATGCAGTCCCTTTATCTGGGCTGCCGTTGCCATGGCACTGATCGGACTTTATCTTCTTTGCATCACCGACGGCTTTTCTGTAGGAAAAGGTGATCTCCTGGTACTGGTCTGTGCATTTCTTTTTTCCCTGCACATTCTGATCATTGACTATTTTTCACCGAAAGCTGACGGAGTAAAAATGTCCTGCATCCAGTTTTTTGTGTGTGGGATCCTTTCCATGATACCGGCACTTATCATGGAACACCCACAGATTTCCTCCATCCTCACCGCATGGCTCCCGATTCTCTATGCAGGTATCATGTCCTGTGGTGTTGCCTACACTTTGCAGATCGTGGGTCAGAAAAATGTAAACCCGACGGTTGCTTCTCTCATTCTTTCCCTGGAGTCCTGCATCTCCGTGCTTGCAGGCTGGGTGATCCTGGGACAGAAGCTTTCCGCAAAAGAGCTCCTGGGCTGTGTGATCATGTTCGCGGCGATCATCCTGGCACAGCTTCCGGAAAAGCAGAAATAAAACATATTCCCTTATATAAGTAAAAAACGTATCGAACGCTGATCTCTCAGCTGTCCGATACGTTTTTTATAAATCTTAAGAACCGAGCTTCAGGGCACTCCGCTTTCTGTCCCGCTGCCACTTTATCCGATGACCGATTCCTACCTGCCGGTCATTTTCTGTTTATTCCTCTGCTGCTTCTTTGCTGATAAATTTGTTATAATGTGCCTTGATTTTCTCAAAGCTCTCCTGACTGATATCATGCTCCATCTTGCAGGCATCCTCAAGCGCGATATCTGCCGGAACTCCAAGCCCCTCCAGCATCTTCGCCAGAACGGTATGGCGCTCATAAATACGATGTGCGATCTCCGCACCCTTCTCCAGAAGTGTCACGGTACCATAGCGGTCCATAGCAATGTAACCATCTTCACGAAGAAGCTTCATTGCATGACTGACACTTGGCTTGGAAACACCAAGTCTGGTTGCGATATCGATAGAACGGACACCGCCGCCCTTCTTGGATAAAACCAGGATCGACTCCAGATAATCCTCCGCTGACTGTCTGATTTCCATATAAAAAGACCTCCCTATGTAAAAACTAATCTCTATATTGATCCTATAACAGTTACAAAAATCTCCCTTTGAATATATATTCTGTAACTGCTGTAAAAGGGATCTGATGCTCACTCTTTCCCCATTTTACAGGCGAATATTAACTTTTAATATACCGCCTGAACGAAATTATGTCAAGCTTTTCACATATATTTGTCTTGACATTAAAAATATTTTCCACGATAATAGTAACTAACTAATACATCTTGTTCGCAGCAGTCCCGGACCTTCCTCAACGGAATCCGCGGATTGCTGTTTTTCCGAACAGTAAAGAAAGGAGATTTTTTATGCTGAAAACCCTTCTGGCCCAGGTCAGGGAGTTTAAAAAGGCCTCTTTTCTGACGCCTTTTTTTATGATTCTCGAAGTTCTCTTCGAAACTCTGATTCCCCTGGCTATGGCTTCCATTATTGATAAAGGCGTGGAAGCCGGAAATATCGGCCATATCTACAGGATAGGTGCAGTCATGACAATTCTCGCTCTGTGCGGTCTCTGGGCCGGCGTCATGGGCGGAAAATACGGAGCCCGGGCTTCTACTGGATTTGCCAGGAACCTCCGAAAAGCCATGTACACCAACATCCAGACCTTTTCATTTTCCAATATCGACAAGTACAGCACCGCTGGTCTGATCACCCGTCTTACCACAGATGTGACCAACCTGCAGAACGCCTACCAGATGATCCTTCGTATGTGTACCCGTGCACCGGCCAGCCTCATCTGCGCCATGGTCATGGCATTTCTTATCAACGCAAAGCTTGCAAGCATCTATCTTGTAGCAGTTATTTTCCTTGGAGGCTGTCTGATCTTTATTATGCGAAAAGCAACCGTTTATTTCCAGGCTGTTTTCCGCAAATACGATGATCTGAACGCCAGCGTCCAGGAAAATATCGGTGCTGTCCGTGTCGTCAAGGCTTACGTCCGTGAAGACTATGAGATCAGCAAATTCCAGAAAGCCTGCAACAAAGTATACGAAATGTTCTTAAAAGCAGAGAAGATCGTTGTCATGAACATGCCTCTGATGCAGTTCACTGTTTACGCCTGCATCCTTGGTATCAGCTGGCTGGGTGCCAAAATGATCGTAGGAAGCTCTCTTACCACCGGTGAACTTATGAGTCTTCTCACTTACTGTATGAACATTCTTATGAGCCTTATGATGCTCTCCATGGTCTTTGTTATGGTAACCATGAGTATTGCCAGTGCAGAGCGTGTCACTGAAGTCATCAATGACACTGCTGATATCACAGATCCGGAAGATCCTGTAACCGAAGTTCCTGACGGAAGTATTGTTTTTGACCATGTAAACTTCCGCTACAAAAAAGAAAGCGAAGAACCTGTTCTTAAGGATATCAACATTTCCATCCGTTCCGGCGAGACCATCGGAATCATCGGAGGTACCGGAAGTGCCAAGTCCAGTCTGGTCAACCTGATCAGCCGTCTTTATGATGTAACCGATGGTTCTGTTTCCGTTGGTGGCATCGATGTGCGGAAATATCATCTTGAGACACTTCGTAATCAGGTTTCCGTTGTTCTTCAGAAAAACGTGCTCTTCTCCGGAACCATTCTTGAAAATCTTCGCTGGGGCGATAAAAACGCCACGGAAGAGGAATGTAAACGTGCCTGTCAGCTTGCCTGCGCCGATGATTTCATCGAAAAAATGCCGGACAAGTACAACACCTTCATTGAACAGGGCGGTTCCAACGTTTCCGGCGGACAGAAACAGCGTCTCTGTATTGCCCGTGCCCTTCTGAAAAAGCCCAAGATCCTGATCCTGGATGATTCCACCAGTGCTGTAGATACCGCTACAGACGCAAGAATCCGCCGCGCTTTTGCCGAAGAAATCCCGGATACTACCAAGCTGATCATCGCACAGCGTATTTCCAGCATCCAGAATGCTGACCGCATTATTGTTATGGATAACGGTGAGATCAACGGCTTTGGAACTCATGAAGAGCTGCTTAAAACAAACGCTATTTATCAGGATGTATTCAACTCACAAACCGGTGGTTCCGGTGATTTCGACGAAGGAGGTGAGCCGGCTTGAAAAATCAGAATATGAAAGGGCCAGGCGGTCCCGGCCCGAAAGGCATGGGAACACCGGAGCAGCCAGGTAAGCTTCTCGGACGTCTTGCCCGTTACATCGTAAAAAGCTACAAGGTTCACATTGTGATCGTGATCATCTGTATTTTCATCAGTGTCCTTGCCAACGTTCAGGGAACCATGTTTATGAAAACCCTGATCGACCAGTACATCATGCCTCTTCTCAAGGCAGATACACCGGACTTTGGTCCCTTAACTGCCGCGATCGCGCGGGTTGCATGTTTTTACGCCATCGGTGTTATCGCAACCTATACTTATAACCGTATCATGATCAACGTTTCCCAGGGAACCTTACGTAACCTCCGAAACGACATGTTCGCAAAAATGGAAACTCTTCCGATCAAATATTTTGACACCCATGCACATGGCGATATTATGTCCATCTACACCAATGATATTGATACTCTGCGTCAGATGATCAGCCAGAGCTTCCCGCAGCTGCTTTCCAGTGTGATCACCATTGTCAGTGTCTTTGTCAGCATGCTGATCCTGAACATCCCGCTTACTATCGTCACCCTGATTATGGTGGGTGTCATGCTCACTGCCAGCCGTAAGCTTGCAGGCTTAAGTGGTAAATATTTCCTGGAACAGCAGACAAACCTGGGTATTGTCAACGGCTATATCGAAGAAATGATGGAAGGCCAGAAAGTTGTCAAAGTCTTCTGCCACGAGGACGAAAGCATGGAGAAATTCAACGAACTGAATGACCAGCTTTTCACCAGTGCAGATAACGCCAACCGTTTTGCCAACATCCTGATGCCGGTTGTCGCACAGCTTGGAAATGTCAGCTACGTGATCTGTGCCATCGTCGGTGGTATTCTTGCCATCAACGGTATCGGCAACTTCACACTTGGCGGACTGGCCAGCTTCCTTACCTTCAACAAGAGCTTCAATATGCCGATCAACCAGGTCAGCCAGCAGTTCAACAGTATTGTCATGGCTCTGGCCGGTGCCAAACGTATCTTTGACCTTCTTGATGAGAAGCCGGAGGTGGATGAGGGATATGTTACTCTCGTCAATGCAAAAGAAGAAAACGGTGTTCTAACAGAATCCGAAAAGCGTACCGGACGCTGGGCATGGAAGCATTTTCACAAGGCAGAGGGTACTACAGATTATATCGAGCTGAAAGGCGATATGGTCCTGGAGGATGTAGATTTCGGTTATAATTCCAACAAGATCGTCCTTCACGACATCAACATGTACGCACAGCCTGGTCAGAAAATTGCTTTTGTGGGATCTACCGGTGCCGGAAAAACCACCATCACCAACCTTCTGAACCGTTTTTACGATATCCAGAAAGGTAAGATCCGCTACGACGGCATCAATATCACCAAGATCAAAAAAGACGACCTCCGCCGTTCCATGGGCATCGTTCTTCAGGATACCAACCTGTTCACTGCTACTGTTATGGAAAACATCCGCTACGGTAAGCTGGATGCCACTGACGAAGAGGTTATCGCAGCCGCAAAACTTGCCAATGCTGACGGTTTCATCCGCAGGCTGCCACAGGGCTACAACACACTGCTCCGTGGAAACGGTGCCAACTTAAGCCAGGGCCAGAGGCAGCTTCTGTCCATTGCCCGTGCCGCAGTTGCAGACCCGCCTGTTCTCATCCTTGATGAGGCTACCAGTTCCATTGATACCCGTACCGAGAAGCTGGTTCAGGATGGTATGGACAAGCTGATGGAAGGCAGAACTACTTTTGTCATTGCCCATCGTCTTTCCACAGTACGCAACAGCGACTGCATCATGGTCCTGGAGCAGGGACATATCATCGAGCGTGGCTCCCACGACGAGCTTCTTGCACAAAAAGGAAGATATTACCAGCTGTACAATGGCTGATACAAGATTCTTCCTGTACAACATGCAGATTCATCTCTTTTCCCGAGATGGATCTGCATTTTTTTGTATGCCTGGATATATCTACATTGCTCCCGGAAAACTTCTGCTTTTTCTCCTGTCCGCTTCTTTTATCCCCATTTCCGGTTTTCCTGAAAATATGCTATAATCATTTCCACACAGACAGCGTTTTATTGCAGAAAGGAGTAACTGTAGCGCAAACAGCATACTTTGTTTTGCACTATAGATCGATCATATATGAAACAGGCTGAAGAATATTACTACGGCAGAATGCCGAAAGAAAACCAGAATGTATACCGTGCAATGCTTAACGGGATCCGAAATCTTGAGGACGAATTCCTGATTCCGCAGGTACCGACTACAGACGGAAATCAACTCTACGAGATCTTTTTCCAGATCCGGCTGGACCATCCGGAGATCTTCTGGGCAGTAGGATTTAAATACCGCTATTATCAGGACTCTCCCAATCTGATCCTGATCCCGGAATATATTTTTGACAAGAATAAGATCCGCGAACACCAGAAGGCTCTTACTGCCCGTGTAGACAAGCTCGTCCGCCCTGCATTGAAGCTTTCCGAATGGGATAAGGAAAAATATATCCACGACTTTATCTGTGAAAATATCCGCTATGACAAGCTGAAAAAGCCATATTCCCACGAAATCATCGGCCCGCTTGGTCATGGTGTCGGCGTCTGTGAGGGAATCGCCAAATCTGTAAAGGTTCTCTGCGATGCTCTGGGACTCTGGTGCATCATCGCCATCTGCGGAAACAATCCGGAAAAAGGCATTAAATACCGCCACACCTGGAACATTGTCCGCATCAACGGGCAGTACTATCATCTGGATGCCACCTTCGACAATACTCTGGGCAAAAATGAGGACGGATCTGTCAGCATCCGCTATGACTATTTCAATCTGGATGACAAAAATATTTTCCGGGATCATGAACCGCTGATCGCACCGGCGCCTTCCTGTCCTGACAGCAGCCACAGCTATTACCGTGAGAAAAAGCTCTCTTTCACCAGGCTTGAGGATGTCTATAAACGTGCTCTCCAGGCCGCCAAAAAAGGCCGTGAATTCACATTTCACTGGAGAGGCGGATATCTCACCCGCGAAGTCCTCACTGACCTTGTAGACCAGATTCAGGCCGCCGGCAAGACCCGGGAAAAAAAAGCGATCATCACCCTCAACTGGCCACAGGCTGTACTGCGCTTCCATTTCACAGATCAGCAGGCCGAGGAAAAAGTATTTATTGAAGAAGTAAATGAAGGAGAGAAATAAAGATAAGAAAAAAAGCTGCGGCCTCATAAATGCATCGTATCAGATCATTTATGAAGCCGCAGCTTTTTATGCGGATAACAGGACTTGAACCTGCACGGTTGCCCACTGGTACCTAAAACCAGCGCGTCTGCCAATTCCGCCATATCCGCATATGAAATTCTGATACTGTCTTATCTGACAGTAAAAAAATAACGGAAAGCAAATGCTTTCCGCTAATGAGGCATCGGGGATTCGAACCCCGGACAACTTGATTAAAAGTCAAGTGCTCTACCGACTGAGCTAATACCCCATAAAAAAGGACTGGGCTAGCTGGATTCGAACCAGCGAATGCAGCAGTCAAAGTGCTGTGCCTTACCGCTTGGCGATAGCCCAATGGGCGAAGGGTGGATACAGGGATTCGAACCCTGGGCCTCCAGAGCCACAATCTGGCGCGCTAACCAACTGCGCTATACCCACCACAGCGTGCCTGAAGGGATTCGAACCCCCGACCCACGGCTTAGAAGGCCGTTGCTCTATCCAGCTGAGCTACAGACACATGCTCTCTCTAAAAGAGAAGCGGGTGATGGGAATCGAACCCACGTATCCAGCTTGGAAGGCTGGTGTTCTACCATTGAACTACACCCGCATGTTACTTTCTCGCTTGCGGTAATAAGTTTACAGCAGTCGGGGTGACAGGATTCGAACCTGCGGCCTCCTGGTCCCAAACCAGGCGCTCTAGCCAAACTGAGCCACACCCCGATGTACCATTTACTTATGGTCTTTATTAAGTTGTTGTCGTTCTTGCTTATCTCTCTTGCCTGACGACAAGTGATATTATATTATAGCAATCTACAAATGTCAACACCTTTTTTGAATTTTTTTAAAAAAACTTTTTTTCACGTTTTTTCCGTCTATTCAAAGGTTTTCCTGTCATTTGCGACTTGCTTATGTTATCATAAAACTGTTATCAAAGTCAATACGAAATTTAACAAGGAGATGTTTTTTATATGGATATAAAATTATTTCAGCAGAAACTCAATGATATCTGTGACATTGCCGAGGAGAACGGCAAGCAGCTTTCCCAGCAGCAGATCCGTGAGCATTTTGATGAATCTGACCTAAGTACTTCCCAGCTTGTGAAGATTCTTCAGTATCTTCGCCTGAAGGGTATCACCATTGAGGGGGCTGATGAGGCGGCTGCTGACGCTGCTTCTGCCACAGACAGCGCTTCCAAAAAAGGTACCGGTACGGAAGAGCTTCCATGTACCCGCGCTGCGCTTACCGCACAGGAGCAGGATTACCTCACCGAATATATGGAGAGCCTTTCCCCGGAGGGGCTTGATCCTGATGATCTTACTGCTCTCTTCCAGGCTTTTGCCAGCGGCGATACAACTGCCGAGAGTGCCCTGACACAGTTCTATATGGCGGTTGCTGCCCAGATGGCGGCTGAACTGAACTGCGAGGAGATCTACCTGGCAGATCTGATCCAAGAAGCGAATCTGGCCCTTCTGGCAGCTCTTAAGGAAGCCGAACCACAAGAGAAGAACGACGAATGGGTTCGCGGACGCATCCGCAGCGGAATTCTCCACGCCATCGAGGAGCAGACACAGCAGAAATTCCGCGATGACTACCTGGTATCCAAGGTGGAAAACCTGGAATCCGCGGTAAAAGAGCTTACTGACGATGACGACACCACGAAGTTTACTATCGACGAACTGGCTGTGATCCTGGATATGAACGTAGATGAGATCCGGGATGTGCTGCGTCTTACCGGGGACGATCAATAACCGAGAACGGGGGGGGGCCGGCCTGGCCCCCCCC
>NZ_JBBMEJ010000036.1:0-13288 GCF_040096615.1 Blautia aquisgranensis | reverse complement strand
AGCAGGAAAAATATTGAAATGCAGGTATTCCAAGATGCATTAAAGCAATATGCGAAACGTAAGGATAAAAACTTACGGATGCTTATGAAATACGCAGCTATGTTTCATGTTGAAAAGATACTAAGACCATATTTGGAGGTGTTACTTTAGATGATAACAACGGCAAGACAATTAAAGGATTTAATTCGTAATATGTCAAAGAAAAAATCCGCAGATGCACAGATTTTGATGCGGAATTATATGATGGAACGTTTTTTAGAACGAATTTCTTTATCAGAGTATAAAAACCAGTTTATATTAAAAGGTGGAATGCTAGTGGCGGCAATGGTTGGTCTGGATGCCAGAGCTACTATGGATCCGGATGCTACCATAAAAGGCACTAATGTCAGTGTGGAGGATGTAGAAATGATTATATCCCAAATTATATCAATTCCACTGGACGATGGTGTTTCATTTCGTATCAAACGGATATCGGAAATCATGGAAGAAGCAGATTATCCTGGTGTTCGTGTAAGCATGGAAACGAAATTTGATGGTGTAATCACACCATTAAAGATTGATATTTCTACAGGAGATATCATTACACCAAGAGAAATCAAGTACAACTTTAATCTTATGCTTGAAAATCGCACAATCGAGGTATGGGCATATAATCTGGAAACGGTATTGTCTGAAAAACTGGAAACTGTTATTAGTCGAAACGTTACAAACACGCGAATGAGAGATTTTTATGATATCTATATTTTACAAAAACTATATGGAGAGCAACTTTCAAAAGATGTATTATGGGATGCACTTGTTGCTACAGCTAAGAAACGAGAAACTTTAGAACAGATAGAAGTTGAAGATATAGACGAGGTATTTAATGAAATTCAATCAAATTCTGTTATGGAAAATTTATGGAAAGCTTATCAAAAAAATTATACTTACGCTGCTGACATTCCATGGCATACAATTATGAAATCAATTCGCACATTATATGAAATCATATCAAAAAATACATATAATGTATTGCAGTTCCCAAAGAACGCAGAAAAGCCGAATGACGGAACAACAAAACAAGGGAAGGAGTTGCATCATGAATAGGATTTTGATTATAGATGATGACAAAGCACTGTGTGAATTGATTAAACGTAGCGTACAAGCAGAAAACATAGAAGCTGATTTTTGTAATACCGGAAAAGAGGGTTTACAAAAATTAAAAGAGCAGGAATACCAGCTTGTAGTGCTGGATGTGATGATGCCCGGAATGGATGGCTTTGAAACGTTGGAAGAAATTCGCAAGGAGTACAGCTTGCCGATTTTGATGTTTACATCCAAAAATGACAGCATTTCTAAAGTGCGGGGCTTACGAGCCGGGGCGGACGATTATCTGACAAAACCGTTTGATATGGACGAACTGATTGCCCGTATTGCGTCCCTCATTCGCCGCTACACCCGTTTTAATCATCAAGCCGGAGCTGTGCAAAAACTGGATTTTGATGGATTGCAAATTGACCTTGAAAATCGTTCTGTTACGACGGAAAATGGCACTTTTGAACTTCCACCAAAGGAATTTGATCTGCTCCTGTACTGTGCAAAGCATCAAGGAAAAATTTTGACAAAACAACAGATTTATGAGGAAGTTTGGGGCGAAGAATATTTCTATGATGACAGTAACATTATGGCGATTATCAGTCGGCTTCGTAAAAAATTAGAAGTCAATCCTTCAAGCCCAAAGTATATACAAACGGTCAAAGGGATTGGCTACCGGTTTAATAAGGAGGTGTAGTCAGTATGGAAATCATTGTATTCTTGTCCATTGTGATTGCTGTTGTAGCTGTATTGACTTCCATCGTTCTCGTTCAGCGTGTAAAAAAACAAATAGCAGAAATGGCCGATGTGCTGGTTGATGTGAAAAACGGAAATGGCAACCGGCGTATTCTATCTGCAACAAATGAACTGACAGCACCTCTTGCTTATGAAATCAACGAGATCGTTGTGGCCTATGAAAGCAGACTTTCAACTGTACGGCAGACGGAAGAAACCAACCGCCAGCTTATGACGAGCCTTTCCCATGATGTGCGAACGCCCCTTACTACTCTGATTGGGTATCTTGACGCTGCACACAAAGGACTGGTCACAGGAAAAGACCGGGATGATTATATTGAAACCGCCCGCCGGAAAGCCCATGATCTGAAAGAATATATTGATGTACTCTTTGACTGGTTCAAGTTAAATTCTAACGAGTTTGCTTTGGAGATCCAGAGCGTTGAAGCTGCAGAGCTGACAAGAAATATCCTAATCGACTGGATACCGATTTTTGAAGATAAGCAGGTCGATTATGACATTGATATTCCCGAACATCCTATCCGGGTAAGATTGGATATGGACAGCTATATGAGGATCGTTAATAATCTCATTCAAAATGTAATCGCTCACAGCCATGCAGACAAAATCAAAATTGCCCTGTCAAAGAAGGAAAATAACATGGAGCTGCTGCTTGCGGATAATGGAGTGGGAATTGAGAAGGAAGATTTGAAACACATTTTTGAACGGCTCTATAAGTGTGACAAAGGACGGTCTGACAAAGGCAGCGGTCTTGGTCTTTCTATTGTCCATCAGCTTGTAGAAAAGATGGGTGGGAGCATAACAGTTGAAAGTGTACCGGGAAAAGGAACGGAATTTACTTTGCTTTTTCCTTTGGAAATTTAAGCGGGTTCCCGTTTTTATGGCGGGAGCCTTACTTATTTTCAGAAGTCTTTTAGAAAATGGCATGGGAACCTTCTCAATCCCCAAACGGATTGAGAAGTAGCGGAATAGGATTTGCATTGCAATTCATTCCTTAATTGCAAGGTTAATGCAAGGTTGCGGCAAGGTTAATGCAAGGTTGGCATGATAGAATACCTTACAGAACAGGAGGTTTTGAATATGGATACAAATTATATCATTGAAACAAAAAATCTGACGAAGCAATACGGCTCACAAAAGAGTGTGGCTGACTTAAATATCCATGTGAAGCGTGGGAAAATTTACGGTCTGCTGGGCAGAAACGGAGCCGGAAAAACCACTACCATGAAAATGCTGTTGGGCTTAACGAAGCCGACTTCCGGGGAGGTCAAAATCTGGGGAAAGTCTTTGCAAGGAAATGAAAAGAAGTTGCTGCCCCGTATCGGAAGCCTGATTGAGTCCCCCGGTTTTTATCCCAATCTGACCGGCACAGAGAACCTGCGTATCTTTGCTACTCTGCGGGGCGTACCAAACAATCATGCTATCAAAGATGCTCTGGATCTGGTAGGACTGCCCTACAAAGATAAAAAGCTCTTTTCACAGTATTCTCTTGGTATGAAGCAGCGGCTTGCCATCGCCCTTGCCGTTATGCACGATCCGGAACTTTTGATTTTGGATGAGCCGATCAACGGTCTCGATCCCATCGGTATTGCAGAAGTACGATCCTTTATTCGAGAGCTTTGCGACGCAAGAGGAAAAACTATTTTGATTTCCAGTCACATTCTTTCAGAGATTTCCTTGCTGGCTGACGATATTGGAATTATCGACCACGGCGCGTTGCTGGAAGAAGAAAGCCTTGCTGAGCTGGAGCAAAAAAGCAGTAAGCATATCCGTTTTACGCTCTCTGATACTGCACAGGCGGCAAGAATTTTGGAACGCAATTTCCATGAAAACCATTTCTCCATACAGGACGACCACAATCTGCGTCTGCACAACCTGGATCTGCCTGTGGGGAAAATTGTAACTGCCTTTGTAGAAAACGGATTGGAGGTATCGGAGGTGCATACTTGTGAAGAAAGTCTTGAAGATTACTTCAAGCGTGTGACAGGGGGAGAAGGAATTGCTTAAACTAATCAAATGCGAATTTTTGAAATTAAAACGGAAGCCATTGGTATTTATTTCCCTACTGCTTTCTGTTTTCATGCCATTGGCTTATGCTTTCTTTCTGGCAGATGTAAACACTGATGTGGATGCTGTAAATGGAGTGATGTCCAGCCTATTCCAGCTTAGTGCATATTTGCTTTTGATGCCGCTTCTTGTGATACTGGCTTCGAATCTGTTGTTTGAGGAATTTGATAATGACACACTGAAAAACCTTGTTACCGTACCGGTAAATAGAACCAAGCTGGTGCTGTCCAAGATGCTGGTTTTACTGTTGTTTGCCGTTGGCTTTATGGCAGTTGGAGGATTGGTAAATCTTGCGGTTTTGTTGTTTCAGGGTTGGGAACCGGTTGGGTTTTGGACCTTGTTTGGCGTTGGAATTGAAGAAGGGCTGATTATGTGGGTGGGCGCACTTCCCTGTATTCTGCTCGTTGTTCTTCTTAATAAAAACTATATCGTGTCTGTCGTGATTACCTTTTTCTATACGATTGCGAATTCTATCCTTTCCACGAACGATATGTTTCTCACACAGCCTTTTGGTTTGAACATAGGAACCCTGTTTCCGGGGCCGCTGGCCTTCCGCTGGACATTCCAATTTTATGACCAAAGCCAGACCAGTGCGGAGTTAGCAGATTTGTTGGAACGGGTCAGTCCGTATTTTCTGAATGGTGTTCAGGTATTCGGTGTGATTATTGTGGAAGCCATTGTATTTCTTGCGCTGATTGCATTTGTTTACCGGCGACAGGAAATCTAAGGGGGTGTGACTATGTGGAACTTATTAAAATCGGAATTACTGAAACTGCGCCGGTGCCAGATTCTTTTGGTAGGGCTGGTGGCGCTTGCACTCTGTCCTTTGGTTCAGTATGGAAGTCAGTTGATTGTGGAGGCAGAGTACCGAAATCCAAATTATGATTTTTCTGCACTATTTGAAAATGTTGTTTGGGGAAACACTCAGATATTCCTTCCAATTTCACTGGTAATGATCGGAGGATGGCTTATAGACAGAGAATCCACTCATGATACACTGAAAAACATCATGACAATTCCTGTTTCTATGCCGAAAATGTTGGGAGCTAAGTTACTTTTAGTCGTTATGCTTGCAGTTCTGCTGGGAATATACAGCGTTGGCATTACCTTGATTACTGGATTGACGGTTGGATTATCGGGACTGACAGCGGAAGTGTTTTTTCATGGAGGTACGCAGATCGTGTTAGCGGCTCTGACGACCTATTTGGTCTGTATGCCGCTGATCCTGATTTTTGGGCAGATCCGAGGGGCATATCTGGGCGGTTCCATTCTGGCGTTCTTCCTTGGATACAGCATGTTGTTTTTCAAAAGTGGTATCCTTGCCAGCATCTATCCGTTCTCTGCTGCGCTGATTTTAGTGGGATTTGACATGAGTGAATATGCCGGAACAACCACATCCTCAACCCCTTTGTTGGCGGTCATTGGGGTTGGCATCATGGTTCTCTGGGCGGTGCTGTTGTTACTGATGTCCAGTAACAAAAAAGAAATGAAATCCCGTAAACAGGCAAATGCCAAGGGAAAAGGAAAGCGTGCTGTACGCAGGAAAGGAAGGTGATAGCTGTGAAGAAAATAGTTTTATCATTATGCCTGATACTATTGGGTGCTTCTGTGCTTTCAGGTTGTACAAAAGACGAATTTCTCGATCAGTATAACAACATTGTTCAGTCTGCTGGTTCCATAGCGCTTACCGGAAATTCATCCTTACAAGGTACGAAAGAAAAAGGAATTGATGATTATACAGGAAGCTATACAGCCAACTATGAGGATTTTTCAGATACAGAGTATTTGTTCGGAGGAACTTCCATAAAGAGAGAATCCGGTAAGGAGCTGTCCATTGATTGCACCTTGGAGATTACGGAAGGTACTGCAAAAGTATTCTGGATTTCTGGATCTGATGAAGCAGTCACTTTGATTGAAGCAACCGGAACTTATAGTGACACAATTACACTTCCTGATGGTGGAAATTATATCGGCATTGAATGTGAGAATTTCACTGGAAACATTGAATTAAATATTGAATAATACTCTGCCGGACGACGGCAAAAGAAAAAAGCCGTCGTAGAGCAGACAATTTGACACGCCCATTTGAAACGGCGGCTTTGATTTTCAGAGCCGCCGTTTCTTTGCGTTTACACAAACCTATGACGACTTGCAGGGACACGGTAGCCGATTGGAGGTTATTTCGCCGTGTCCTTTTCTCTTTTTCGCAGTATCCATGATCTGCACCAGTTAAAAAAAGCATAGCCCCTCCATCGGAGCAGTCTGGCTTTGGATATGAACTATACCATGTAAGCAATCTTCTTCATAAAACATTTCTGCGCCCTGCAGGTCCGTTGCGACTTGCTGGGCGCTTTTTGCTGTTTTCTGAGGACAAGCCCGCCTCGAAAAAAATTTTTGATAAATTTTCAAAAAGGAGGCTTTTAGCGGGTAGCAAGCGGCTTTGCGTTCGCCTTGTTAGCGGAAAGGGAGAAACCCACCTCATTCCCCCAAGAAAGGGGGTGAAAAGATGGATATGATCCCCCGCAATAACTATGGCGAGCGGTGCCAGTTCGATGCTTACTGCAAGCTGGTACTGTACCATGAGGCAATCGACTACCTCCGGGAAATGCAGAGGCGCCGTGATACCGTATCTTATCCCTACTTATAAAGAGTTGCAGAAGTCCAAAAATGCCCGCAAAATAAGAAAAACAGAGGATGTTCAGACACCCTCCGTTTCTTCATTCGGCTTTTCAATTTTTAAGGCCCCGTCAATGGCACCTTCCACGATAGGCAAATACTGTTCCGGGCAGAGCTTTAACTTCTGTCCGACCCGCTGGTGCAGCTCGCTTTCCTCTCGCATGACCTCTGGATTGAAATATCTCTCCATCGGCAGGCCGCAGATTTTTACAAGCTGTATGATGACCGGCAGGCTGGGGATCGTGCCCTCGTTTTCAATGTTGGCAAGATACCTGGTATCAATATTCACCTTTTCGGCTAAATCTTTTCGTGCAAGGTTCTTCGCCTTCCGTGCTTCTTTTACATCTGCACCGAAGGTTTCAAAGCCAGGGCAATCTTCGATTTTTGCCATATTGCATCACCCACATACATTCTATATTTCATAGTCTGCCTGTGGAATGTTGCGATATGTGCTTGTTCTAAACTTTATATTTCATATTACCGATTGAGCAATGTATCCTAACTTAATAGCTTTTGTTATCATCTCAACGGTAGAGCTAACTTGCAATTTTTCAAAAATATGTTGCAAATGATTTGATACTGTTCGTTCACTAATAAAAAGCTGTTCAGCAATTTCGCGGCGCCTGACTCCTGATGCAACCAATTCGAGAACTTTTCTCTCCCCGTCTGTCAGCTCTTCTATAAATACTTCTTCCCGTGGGAAGTGTGTTGCCCCAGCTTTGATGGTCAATAAAATGTGCAATAACTCATCTGGTTCTACATCCTTACTGATAAACCCTCTTGCACCGATCCTCTTTGCTTCTTTGCGATAAACAGGAAGATTATAGCCAGAGAGAATGACTATTTTTTGATCTGGAAAACGCTCCAACAAATGTTGTGTGAGCATTAAACCGTCCTCGTCTGTCAGTCCTCCTAAGTTAATGTCAATCAGTAAAATATCTGGTAATTCTGTGGCAATTTGTTTTTCCAAATCTTGAATATCCTTTGTGCTGGAAAATTGCTCAATCTCTGGATTATCACACAGGGCAATCGAAAGACTTTTGGCAAAAAGTATATGGTCATCGACCAACAAAATTTTCATACGAATCACCTCCGTTCATAGGCATAGAAATGACAACTGCCGTTCCGCCACCAGTAGCGGGTTGGATGTTCATAGTGCCATCTAATAAACTGACCTGTTCCCCAATAGAAGCAAGCCCCTGATGTGAACCTGACTTATAAGTGAACGGTTTGAACCCAATACCATTATCCGTCACCTTTAGGGTAATGCGTCCGTCCTCCTGCATCAGCAGCACATCGATTGTCGTTGCGGAGGAATGTTTTAACGCATTTGTTACCAGTTCTTTTATCATTCGATAGATGAGTACATTATATGGCTCTACAAGAAATACATCTTTATCGCAGTCCAAACATATATTTGCAGAATGGTTTTCTTCCATTGAATCAAGCAGATTTTGAATATTCTCCTTTAAGGTCAGACTTTTTACCAGATTTGGGTGATAAGTCTGCATTTGAAAACGGATGGAAGCATTTAATTCTGTCAACGTATCGAGAAGTAACCTCCTTATCTCTGGCTGTTCTGCTTTACATAACATGTTTTTGATGGAAAGCAGGTTTTGCAAAATATTATCGTGCAAATAGTTGGAAAAATCTTTTTTTAAGTTTTCTTCCCGTTTAATCTGTTCCAGTGAATAGGCGTAAAAGTGCTGACGATCCGTGGGGTTATTATAGTCGGTCGGCTGTCTGCAAATCCGCACATACAAAAGGATATTGTAAACCTGTGCCATCAGAACCACTATGTAAACACTCATCAAAATTGCCACAAGTGGGATTTGAAAAAGATATGCCATTCCAACAAGTCCAACCAATCCGACAAAAACCAGAGCAACGATATATCCCCCTGACAGCGTTAAAAATTGTACCTGCTGTGGATGGTATTGGAACACGATACTATGAATACATACAAATGCTAGCATAACAGGGATGTAGCTCCCCATACTTGCCATATATTCCGCTTCCCTGTGAAAAACGAAAAGGTATATTACAAATGGAATTACTACAAGAGCCAGTGGAAAAAGCAGACGTTTCCTTTGACTTTTCAGCACAAAGACAATTCGTTTTCTCTGTATGATACCAACGACAGCAAGAGCCAGTGTCGAGATAAAAAATTGCAGTTGGTAGGCTGTGAAAAAAGCCCTATCTGAAAAGAAGAAGCAAATAATTGCTGTTACGCAGGAAATTTTCAAAAAAGCAAGCAGCGCTTTTTGCCCCCGATAGGCGGAACCCTGAAATAAAAATGTCTGTATGAAATATGCTGACTGATAAAAACAGACAGGCAACAACAGCATGGAAACCGCTTTGGATATTGGTTGAAAGTCAAACAGGTACAACAAGAATTGCCAGCCCAGCAACAATAACAATAGGGAAAAGTGGTTCAGGACCTTATTACATTTTACATTCTTATATGAGATATACGCCGCGTCAAAAAACAAGAGCGACAAAGATAGAAAATGAACAAGGTAATTGCTTTCTATATAATGTCCGTTGTACGCCATATAACTGAGATAAATAATCACGGCAAATTGGTTCAACGCACAAAAAATCTGTCTTGAGAAATATGTGTTTTTCGTATTTTCCACCTCCATTCCTTTTCTAATATTGTACTGTTCTTTCCCCATGAGTTCAAGATTGCTATTCTGAAATATTTTTGAATAAACCAACGGCTGACACCAATGAAAGTGCCAGCCGCCGCATTATTTCAAGGCAATTATATAGCAGGAGCGTTTTGTTAACTGGTAATAGATAACATAGATAATGGAGAAGATCGCCACCGCCAGAAGAATCGGTGCAACAACGGCGCTGTTCCGTCCGAGCAGATCGTCCATCAGTGCAGACTTATAACAAATCATCGCAAAAATGCTGTGCAGCAATCCTATGACATAGGGAATACCGTAATAAATCTGTATCTGCCGACGCACACATTTTTTAATCATTGTGTGACTATATCCCATTTTCAGCATGATTTCATAGTCCGGTTTGTCATAGGTTACGGACGAAATATTTTGAAAGTAAAGAATACTGCCCGTAGCAATTAAGAAAATAATCGTAGTAAAACAAATTAGCAAAAAAGTGGAACTTGCATCGCGGACAAAGGTACTTTCTCTTTGCCATGCGCTTGCCAGATAAATGTTGTCCGGCATAGACGCATTCAAAGCTGTGTAGGCAGTTTCATTAGAGCGCATTTTTTCACCATTAATACTGATAACCGTAACTCTATCTATGGTACTGTCACGCATTTTTTGATAAAGGTTATCCGACAAAATCAGAGTTCCAACACTGTTTGAAAAGCCAATAGGATTATCAATGCTTGTCTGTTTTACTGTTACATCGGTTATTCCTGTTCCAAAGTCCAGACGATACGAGGCTCCCATGTCAGAATGTTCATGGTCTGGATGGTATTTGATTAAAATGCAATCAGTATCTGATAATTCTGGAATATCCGTTTTCTTCCCCTGCTGGGAGAGCAAGGAGACATAGTCTGTCCGGCTGATACATTCAAATCCGGGAATACGCCCCTTATCTTCACTGATACTGTATTCTGTCGGCAGACGATCAGAAGTTGCTTTTACTTTCAAAATAATCGTTTCATAAACTTCGTATTCCTGTTCGTCGCAAGCCTCCTGTAAAGCCTGCAAAGAGGTTTCCTTTTCCTGCTCATTTGTCACTCGGTATTCAATGGCAGAGGGGATAATGCGCCGGAAAGATTGGTATGGATACCACATAGAAAGAACCGTCGAGCCAAAGACCGCCAGCGTCCCCGCTGTCAGCAAGATCAGCAAAATCAGTGATTTCGCATTAGAACGGATGCGATGCATAAACTTTGGCACTACAATAATGGTATTTTCATGGTAAAATCTGCTTTTTTTCTGCCGGATTTTCTGACAGACATAGGGTAGGAATGAGTACATAAACAGAATCGTTCCTGCCACAACACAAAGAAGTGTCAGCATGGCAATAGGAGAAAATCCAATGGTATTCCACAATGACTGCTTTCCCCGCATAATGTCCAATGCAAGGCCGTACCCTGCGCTGAGAAATCCGACACCCAATATCGCTGTTATTGCATGGGGATGGATCGGTTTTTCCGTTTTCTTTTCCAGTCGCACCAAATCAAGCAGGGTAGATTTTCGGAGCAGACTTGCGTTAGAAAGTATAAGTGTAATCAGCACGACGATTACAAAGGAAAGGATTGCCTTTACTGCTGCCGGGTAAATTAGAGGGATTGCGCTTTGATCTACGGATATTCCCAAAAGGGTCACAATCCCGGCGATTACGATTTTGTGGAGAATACTGCCAGTCAGAATTCCAAGAATCATACCGCCAAAGCAGATCATTACATTTTCAAAGATCAGTAATTTCAATATAGTTGATTTTCGATACCCAAGTAGCGAATAAATCCCTAATTCTCTCATACGTCGCCGCATAAAAAAACTATTGGAATAGAACATATAAAAAATGACAAATGCCATGATGAATATTGCTACTGTCCGGCACATGGTTTCCACTCTGCCATCCGAAGATATTTTTTCCATGATGATCTGGTTCATGGAAAATGAAGTAAAGCAGAAGTAAATCATCAAGACAAAAGAAACGGAAAAAAGGTACAGGGAATAAAACGAAAAGTTCCGTTTTAGATTTTTTAAGGCGATTGCGGATAATTTCATGTTGCCACCCCCCTTAACGCTTTTCGTCCTGTCTGGCGGCTTCTTGCATGATTTCCTCATAGAATTCACGGCGTTCCCTGTTACACCGTTTCAATTCGCAAATGATATGCCCGTCCTTAAAGTACAAAATGCGATCTGTATAGCTTGCCGCATACGGGTCATGTGTTACCATTAAAATTGTTGTTCCTAAAGCCTGATTGACTTCTGAGAGGGCAAAGAGCAGTTCCGTTGCTGAACTGCTGTCCAATGCCCCGGTGGGTTCGTCTGCAAAAATTAACGGCGGGCGTTTTACCATTGCACGAGCCGCCGCTACACGTTGCCGTTGACCGCCAGACAATTCACTGGGATATTTTTTCAGTTGTGAAGCAATTCCAAACAGTTCCGCAAGCTCCATCACTTTTTTATCAATCGTCTTTGCGCTTTCGTGGAGCAAAGTCAAGGGAACTGCAATATTTTCCTGCACAGTCAGACTGTCCAACAAAAAATACTCTTGAAAGATAAAGCCGAGATTATTCTTACGAAAATCGGCTGCCTGTGTTTGACTAAGCTCTTGAATTTTTTTCCCTCCCATGCGGATGCTGCCGCTTGTAGGAATATCAATAGTGGATAGCACATTCAAAAGCGTTGTTTTGCCGGAGCCGGAAGCTCCCATAATACCGAGAAATTCACCCTGCATTACTTCAAAAGAAACATGATCCAGTCCTGGTTTCGGCTGGTTTGGATAGATTTTGGTGATGTCTTTTACTTCTAATAGTGTACTCATTATTGATCGCTCCTTTCAATGTACACAAGCAGTATATCGAACACAGTAAAAAAGTGCATGAGTAAATCACGCAGAAAACATGCGTGATTTACTCATGCTGGATTTGTCGTTCCTTGATATGATATTCATAAAATAGAAAAAGTCATATCTGTCGGACAGCGACAAAAGAAAAAGCCGTCGCACGGCAGAGATAATTACGGAGGATGGGAAAAGAGAAAACATGAAAAAACATCTTAAATTATGCGTAATAAGCTCAATATTTTTTGCCCTACTCGTTTATTTGATCTGGGGTAATACGGCGTTGACGGTAAGTAAAATAAAAATTTCAAGTAGCCGTATTCCTATCGCATTTTCCGGGTTCCGAATAGCACAAGTATCAGACCTGCACAACGCAGAATTTGGGAAAGGCAATAGAAAGTTGCTGGAATTGTTATCAGAAAGCAAACCGGACATTATTGCAATAACGGGGGATTTAGTGGACGCAGGGCATACGGATATTGGAGTAGCTCTTGATTTTGCAAAAGAAGCGGTTAAGATTGCGCCAGTCTATTATGTAACAGGGAACCACGAAGCAAGCCTGTCACAGTATGATGAACTCAAAATAGAACTTAAAACGATTGGCGTAATTGTGCTTGAAGATGAAGCTGTACAGTTAAAACTCGACACAGAAGAAATAACGCTTATTGGACTTTCTGACCCTGATTTTACCATAAAAGGAGATATATTCAGAGAAGCCCCAGCTATGGTCAGAACAAAACTGAGTAGTCTTGTTGATGATGAAAGCAGCTACACCATTTTGCTGTCGCACCGGCCAGAATTGTTTGAAAGCTATGTACATTGCAATATTGATTTGGTTTTAAGCGGACACGCACACGGTGGTCAATTCCGTTTGCCATTTATCGGCGGGTTGATCGCACCCAATCAAGGGCTATTTCCACAGTATGACGCAGGGCTATATACAAGTGGCAGTACAAATATGATGGTTAGCCGCGGATTAGGTAACAGCATTATTCCCATCCGTTTTAACAATCGCCCGGAAGTCGTTGTAATTGAACTTCTCAATATGGACTGTTAAGACAAATTTATAGAAAACCGAATTATAAAACAGTCTGCCGCGCGACGGCAAAAGAAAAAAAGCCGTCGCAGAGCAGACACATTTTCACGCGCCTATGAAACGGCGGTTTTGATTTTCAGAGCCGCCGTTTCTTTGCGTCTACACAAACCAATG
>NZ_JBBMEJ010000035.1:0-14121 GCF_040096615.1 Blautia aquisgranensis | reverse complement strand
ATAATGTGCAGATATGCACAGTTTACGCTTTCATCTCGGCAATTGAATTACCGAGGATTCCCGCTTATCTTCCTAAATTAATTGCACCCCTTTTATAGCACACAACACTCTTCTCTCATAAAATACTTCTGCTTACAGAATTATTCGCCTGCGTTGGATCGTTTTAGCAATATAACTCCATATGAAATAAAAAAACACCCCCGCACCGCGTAAATCCCGACAGTGCAGGGGCATTTCATAACTCACGACGATATCCGTTCCGCCTCCCGCTCTTTATAATGATGAGCTTCCTCCAGCATCATATCCTTCACCTTCATCAGACGGATCTGGGTACTTCGCTCGTTCTCGTCCAGCTTCATGGTGATATACTTGATATTTGCCTGCGCTTCCGGTATGATCACGTGCTCAAGGGCATTTACACGACGCCTTGTTTTTTCGATCTCGGAAGCCATCAGCTGGCAGGCCTTTTCCACTTCTGCAAGACGAAGCATATCCGGCAGAATATCCGCCAGGGATTTTACCGCCCCGTCCAGATCACTGGAGGTAAAAGCAAAACCATAGGAATAGATATCATTGGCATCCGGTGTTCTTGTCTTATATTCAAAAACAGGAATATCCACACTCATAACATTCCGCTTATCCGTTTCCAGATAAACCTCCTGCCTGGGTGCCATCAGAGCTGTATTCAGAGTCTCCTCCGACATTCCGGCTTTTGCAATGACAAAATTGGTATTGGCACTTCGGATACCAGCCTCTACCTTTTTTCGCAGCTCCATGTTCTCGCGCACAAGATCAAGGAACTGTCTCATCAGCTCATCCCGCTTATCCTTCAGAAGCTTATGACCACGTACAGCAGTGACCAGCTTCTTTTTCTGCTTCGTAAGCTCCATACGGGTAGGATTCACCTGTGTTGATGCCACAAATCATCCCCCCTTTTATACTTTTCCGTAATACTGATCCAGGAATTTGTCATCAATACGTTTCAGCTCGCTTCTCGGAAGAATGGAAAGCAGCTTCCAGCCGATGGACAGCGTCTCCTCAATATCACGGTTCGCCTGATATCCCTGGGAAACATATTCCTTCTCAAAAGCATCTGCAAATTTTGCATAGATCAGGTCAATGTCAGAAAGCGCTGCCTCACCCAGAATGGTCATCAGCTCTTTTGCCTCTTTACCACGGGCATATGCAGCAAACAGCTGATTCATGGTATTGGCATGATCCGCTCTCGTCTTGCCTTCACCGATACCTTTATCTTTCAGTCGTGACAGGGACGGAAGAACATCGATCGGCGGCGTAATTCCCTTACGGTAAAGCTCACGGCTTAAGATGATCTGTCCCTCTGTGATGTAACCGGTAAGGTCAGGGATCGGATGTGTCTTATCATCCTCAGGCATAGTCAGAATCGGAATCATTGTAATACTTCCTGTTTTTCCTTTCTGACGACCTGCACGCTCATAGAGAGAAGCAAGGTCTGTATACATATATCCCGGATAACCACGACGACCCGGAACCTCTTTACGGGCTGCGGAAACCTCACGCAATGCATCCGCGTAGTTCGTAATGTCCGTAAGGATTACCAGTACGTGCATGTCTTTTTCGAAAGCAAGATACTCAGCCGCAGTCAGGGCCATTCGCGGAGTTGCGATACGCTCAACAGCCGGGTCATTTGCCAGATTCACAAAAAGAACGGTACGGTCTATGGCTCCGGTTTCCTTAAAGCTCTCAACAAAGAAGTTGGATTCCTCGAAAGTGATACCCATGGCAGCGAACACAACCGCAAACTGCTCATCTTTTCCACGAACCTTCGCCTGTCTCGCGATCTGCGCCGCAAGCTGTGCATGGGGAAGACCGGATGCGGAAAAGATCGGAAGCTTCTGTCCACGTACCAGTGTGTTCAGACCATCAATGGCAGAAACACCTGTCTGGATAAACTCTTCAGGATAACTTCTGGCTGCCGGATTCATAGGAAGTCCGTTGATATCTCTTCTCTCCTCCGGAAGAATCTCCGGTCCGTCATCAATTGGTCTGCCAAGTCCATCAAAGACACGGCCCAGCATATCACCGGACACACCAAGCTCCATGCTTCGTCCAAGGAAACGTACCTTACTGTTGGAAAGATTGATACCTGTGGAGCTCTCAAACAGCTGCACCAGTGCATTACTTCCGTCGATCTCCAGAACACGGCATCTTCTTGTCTCACCATCCGCAAGCTCGATCTCACCGAGCTCATCATAGGCTACATCTTCCACGCCCCGCACCAGCATCAAAGGGCCGGCAACTTCCTGTATGGTTCTATATTCTTTTGGCATTTACAGGCCCTCCTTTCCCAGAAGCTCTGCTGTTTCGCCTGCAAGCTGGCGAGTTACCTTCTCATATTCTGCTGCCAGCTCATTCTCTTTTGTATATTTGTAACGGCCGATCTGCTCACGTACCGGCAGTTTCACGATATCGTTGATATCCGCACCCTGTTTCAGTGCATCCACACCTGCATCGTAAAATGCAAGTACCAGGCGCATCATATTGTGCTGCTTTTCCAGAGAGGTATAGGTATCGATCTCGTGGAAAGAATTCTGGTGAAGAAAATCCTCTCGGATAGAACGGGCTGCTTCCATTTTCAGACGGTCACCCGGTGAAAGAGCGTCCATACCTACCATCTTTACGATTTCCTCAAGCTCTGCCTCTTCTTGAAGAAGGGTCATCATTCTCTGACGAAGCTCCATCCAGTCCGGCGCCACATTCTCATCAAACCAGCCGCCTACACTATCCAGATACAGAGAATAACTGGTCAGCCAGTTAATCGCCGGAAAATGACGCTTGTATGCAAGGTTCGCATCCAGTCCCCAGAATACTTTTACAATACGAAGTGTGGCCTGGGAAACCGGCTCGGAAATATCGCCGCCAGGAGGAGAAACGGCACCGATTGCTGTCAGCGCGCCCTCTCTTCCATCCTCACCGCTGCAGATCACATGTCCGGCACGCTCATAGAACTGTGCAAGACGGGATCCCAGATATGCAGGATAACCTTCCTCACCTGGCATCTCCTCCAGTCGTCCGGACATCTCTCGAAGAGCCTCGGCCCATCTGGAAGTGGAATCTGCCATCAGTGCTACAGAATAGCCCATATCACGGAAATACTCTGCAATAGTGATACCTGTATAAATAGATGCCTCACGAGCTGCAACCGGCATATCCGAGGTATTCGCAATCAGAACAGTACGCTCCATCAGAGACTGTCCTGTCTTCGGATCCTTCAATTCCGGAAACTCATTCAAAACATCCGTCATCTCATTTCCACGCTCACCGCAGCCGATATAAACCACGATATCTGCCTCAGCCCATTTCGCAAGCTGATGCTGGATAACCGTCTTACCGCTTCCGAAAGGCCCCGGAACGGCTGCCACACCACCTTTGGCGATTGGGAACATGGTATCAATAACACGCTGACCTGTTACCAGTGGTTTCGCAGGCGGAAGTTTTTTCTTATACGGGCGGCCGCGGCGTACCGGCCAGTGCTGCATCAGTGTAAGCTCTTTATCCCCCTGCGGTGTGGAAAGAACTGCAACTGTTTCTTCCACTGTAAACTCGCCGGAACGGATCTCTTTCAAAGTTCCCTTCATATTCGGAGGAACCATGATCTTCTGGGTAACAACGATGGTCTCCTGGACTGTTCCCAGAACATCGCCACCCTCCAGCTCATCTCCCACTTTCGCAACCGGAACAAAATTCCATTTTTTGTCACGCTTCAGGGCAGGTACCTCAACACCTCGCTTCAGGTTGTTGCTTCCTGCTACTTTCATAATATCGTCCAGCGGTCGCTGGATTCCATCGTAAATACTTGTGATAAGGCCAGGTCCCAGTTCCACAGACAGCGGAACTTCCATGGATTCCACCGGTTCGCCCGGACGAAGTCCTGAAGTCTCCTCATATACCTGTATGGAAGCCTCATCCTCATGCATCTCAATGATCTCACCGATCAGACGCTGGCTGCTTACACGAACCACATCATACATATTCGCATCTCGCATACCTTTTGCAATTACCAGCGGTCCTGCTACTTTTTTAATGGTTCCTCTGCTCATCTGAACCAATCACCTGCTTTCTTAGGCATCTGCCCTTGTCTTATTCATTACTGAAAAGAATATCCGATCCAACTGCTGTTTCCACAGATTTCTTCACACCATCAATACCGGCTCCTGTATTTCCGGAAATTCCCGGTATCTGAATGATCGCCGGAAGCAGCTGTTCACTGTATCTGTCGATTTCCGCAGAAAGCTGTGCTGCCAGCTTCTCCGTAATATAAATAACTGCATATTCACCGGCTGCCAGACGGTTCAGCTTCTCTTTTCCCTCCTTCGGGTCTTCAACCGGAAATGTATCCAGGCCAAGAGCTGCAAAACCGTAAATGCTGTTATAATCACCAAGAATTGCGATCTTATACATACATCTCCCTTGCCCTTTCCCGGATAAACTCTTCAGGAAGGCCGCTGCGCTTTCCTGTGAGAATGATCCGCACCGTCTTGATCTCATTTTCCCTGGCAAGCACATAAGCTACCAGCGGTCCCAGAGAAAAAGAATTGTAAAGCTGAGGCCGGATCGTCTCTATGATCTGGTTATCACACCATCTCTCAAAAGCAGACGGTGATTCCGCCAGAGCCTGTGCTCCGTCCCCATATTTCGTCTCAGCCAGATAACTCATAATCTGGTCCATTCCGCTCACTGCCGCATGGAGCAGTCTCTCCTTATCCAGCGTGTCACATTCTGCCATTGCTTTTTTCATGAAGTCTGAACTTTTACCTGTTTTGCAGGCACGTACCGCGATCCGGATATCCGCCACAGCCACAGTAGATTCTGCGTACTGCCGGATGATCTCCTCCTTCGAGCTCTCCCCGGCTACTTTTACAGCATCCAGCGCTGCCCTGTCCACGATAATATCCGCAAGCTGTCCGTCTCTTGTATGCAAAAAGGTCTCATATGCTTCCCTGGCTGCCTCCCGCATATTCTCCGGAAAACGGTCATACTCCTTATCCTTCAGAAATTTCACCATATCCTCTCCGTCAATGACACAGTCCCCGAAAAAAATGTTCGGCGCCGCTCCGTCCAGAATGCTGGCCTTCACTGCCGCTTTCAGATTATGAAAAAGATCCTGATAGGAAAGAACCGAGAACACGGATCTGTCCGCTACCAGTGAATCCATGATCTCCCAGATCTTCTCTCTCTCCCTGGAAAGAATCGCATCTGCTCCTGCTGCCGGATCGCCGTTACCCCAGCCCTTCTCCGTGAGAAGTTGCAGGCACTGCGCTTCATCCTGGCATGCCAGAAGCTGTTCGATCGCAGCCTGGTTCAAAAGTCCCGTCTCCAGAACACGTATCCGCGCCACCGCACAGGCATAATCTTCACCAAACATATTTCACGCCCTCCTTTTTGCGATGGTGTTCTACGTAAATAGAAGCTTTCTTACCAGATCCAGAAGCTCATCCCTTTTTTCTGCAAACATGGCATCAATCGAACAGTTCTCTTCAATACCGCCATATGCCAGAATGAAACCTCCGTCTATGTTTCTTGTCTCACTGGAAATTTCCAGCGTACCACCTTTCTGCGCTGCCAGAGCCCTGATCTCCTCACGGAAATCATCCGGCATACGCTCCAGATCCTTCGGTGAAAAATAAATCTCGCCTTCTCTCGGAGGGATATATTTCTCTGCCATATTCTTAAGGATCTCAAAATATTTCCCGTCATCCAGATTCTTCACGCGGTCAGCAGCATCTGCGATCACGCCTCCGATCAGCTCCTGCTTGGCTGCAAGGATCGCGGTACGCTTCTTCATATCTGCTGCAGAAGCAGTACGCTCCTCATAGCTCTTCACCTTAGCTCTCGACTGCTCCTCTCTCTGCCGGTGGATCGCATCCGCTTTTTCTCCGGCTTCTTTAAGAATCTCAGAGGCTTTTTTCTCCGCATCGCTGATCGTAACGGTTGCAGAAGCATCGGCTTCTTCAAGAATCTGGCTTACCATCTTCTCTAATCCTGTCATGCTCTGCCCTCCTGATAAATCAAACCTGAATTCCGCTGACTGCAAGAATAGAGATCAGAAGAGCCAGAATCGCATAAGTCTCAACCATTGCCGGGAAAAGCATCGCTTTACCGAACTGCTCAGGTTTCTTGGCAACGATACCGATAGAAGCTACGGAAGTTTTTCCCTGATGGATTGCGGAAAGAAGACCTGCAATCGCGATCGGAAGACATGCAACAAAGATCATAAGGCCTGTCTCCAGTGAAACATCTGCAATACCGCCGCCCAGGATTCCAACTTTGGAAAGTGCAAGGAATGCAACCAGCAGTCCGTAAATACCCTGGGTACCCGGAAGCAGCTGCAGAAGAAGAACTTTTGCGAATTTATCCGGATCTTCTGTTACAACACCGGCAGCTGCACGGCCGGCTGTACCAACGCCGATAGCGGAACCTATACCTGCAAGAGCTACGGAAATTGCTGCTCCCAATAATGCCCAAACGATACCACTCATAATATTAGTCCTCCTTAATATCTACATATTTTGTATTTTCACGGAAGGGGTGGAACTCTTTTCCTCCGCCCTCAAAGAATTTACCGAAAAATTCCACATACTGTAATCGGCATGTGTGTACATACGCACCCAGAAGATTGATCAGAAGGTTAAACGTATGGCCGATCACAAATACAAGAATAAACACGATCCATCCGAAAATGCTGTCTCCCAGCATACTGCCCATCTGATTCATAACCGATGCGATAACACCGGTAGCAAGTCCCAGCGCCAGAAGTCTGGAATAAGAAAGGATATCACTTACCCAGCCTGTGATGTTGTAAAGATCATAAGCGCCAAGTGCCAGCCGAAGGAACGGGTTCTTCTTATCTCTTCCTGACATCAGCAGGATTCCCACAGCACCGATGATGGCCATCCATTTGCCGATCTGGATCACCACTGCCGGAAGGTTCAGATCCATCTGAGAAATAGAACGGAACATACTGCTCGGGATAAAGATCAGGATCAGTCCCATGAGAAGCATGAACCAAAGTACTACATCGCAGAAAAAGTCGAGATATTTTTTGTCCCGGATCAGCATGTAGCCCTTAAGTCCCATTCCAAGAAACATATGAATCAGTCCGAAAAGCATGGAGAACACCAGCAGCCTCATCGGCTCATTCAACGGTGCAAACCATACGGGTTTTATGGTAACCGGTCTGTGCAGATATACTCTTGAGAATACATCCACAAAATCTCCGAAATATCCGCCGAACATAACGCCCCAGAACAAAGTAGACAATCCACAGTACATGAAAAGCCGGATCGATTTCTGCATTCCGCTCTCCATCCTCGGAAACTTCAGAAGCACTCCCAGACAGACTGCAAAAACGATCAGTCCGTAAGCTGCATCTGACAACATCAGTCCGAAAAGAAATACGTAACAGGCCGTCATGATCGTTGACGGATCGATTTCTCCCTTACCCGGAAGACCAAATGCCGCCAGAACTCCCTCACCTGCTGCTCCGAATTTACCGTTCTTAAGAACAACCGGAACTCCTTCACCCTCCGCATCCTCCGCTTCAAAAACAATATCGTATTTCTCCGTAAGCCGTTTCTCTATGAAAGGAACCTGTTTCTTCGGAAGATATCCGGTCACAAAAAAAGTGCTCGCTGACTGGCGGAGCTGGCCTAATACCTCATACTTCTGCGCCCGGATCCGGAAATAATCGGATATGAGCTGAAGCTTATCCTTATTATTATGAAGACTTCGGATCTTCTCTTCTGTCTCGCCGGATTCCTCATGAATACGGGCCACCTGGTCTTGCAAATTCTGAAGTTCCTGGGCCGGTATTCCCGATACCAGCTGTGCAGGTCTTGCAAATCCCTGCATTCTGAGTGCTTCCTCCAGTTCCTGAGCTTGTTCCTTAAGACACACAGCCGCCAGACAAAGCTTGCCAGCCTCTGACGAAACCGCCTGAATATCAAAAGCCTCCAGCTGTGGTGCATCCACTGCCAGCTGGCTATATACCTGCTCCAGTGTCACGTTTCCATCGATACTTCCGATCAGAATTGCTGAAGCCGCTGTTCCTGCAAAATTCATGGGAATATCCAGTGCAAGCCAGGGGGTAAGTGCAGCCTCCTGCTGTTCAATCTTTATGACAGCGGCACTGTTCTCTGTAAGCTTCTTCCTGTACTCAAGGATCTCTCTGGCTGTCTTAAGAATCTCCTCCTGTGAAGCAATCGCTTCCTCCTCCTGAGTCCTTCCGATCAGAGGCTTCCCTGCCAGCGACGCCAGCATGGAGGTCTTCTCTTTGGAAAATTCATCCAGGATCTCAATTGCCTGATCGCACAGGGATGCGTTCTTCTCGAAGATAAGTCTGGCATTCATGGTATCCATCGTCTCAAGCTCCGGATCCAGCTCTGCCGCATCGATCTCCAAAACTCCAAGTGACTGCAGTTCTTCCAATATGGCCTTACGGTTCTTCTTCATCGCGCAGATACTGATTCGCTGCATCTGCAATACTGCCATTTTCGCATTCCCCCTCTCAGAACAGGCTGTCCATTACTGCCTGAATCGCCTGCTCCCGATTCGCATCTGCTTTCTTCCTTAAAGCTTCAAGCGCCTCCTCTACCTGTTCTCCGACAGTGTTCTCTTCCCCTTGTGCACGCGCCTTCGCAGCTTCCATATCTGCTGCCGCCGCTTCAGCAGCTGCTGCTTCAGCCTTGCTTATCATCTCCCCGGCCTTCTTCTCAGCCTCACGGATGATACCCTGTGCACAGACGGACGCGTCAGATACCTTCTGCTGTGCTTTCGCCTCCGCCTCTTTCACTGCCCTGATCGTTTCCTGAATCACCTGATCACCGCCTCTCTCTAACCAATTACGATAAACAAATTGTATCATAATTACTTTTTTAAAACAATATTTTTATGCAATTTATTCAAAAACATATTTATTTACCGTCAAAGAATCGTCAGATTCGTTATATTTTTACCATTTTATCGCAAACTTTTTGTTTGTTTATTCTGTTCATATTTTTCATTTTTATACACAAAAAAGCCGTCTGACGAATGAAAATTTTTTGTATATTTTCATTCGTCAGACGGCTTCGCCGCCGGATGTTCTCTATCCGTTTTATGCACAGCCTCCATGCGGATATTCACAATTCAGACAGAAAACCTTTCTTATTTGATCTGCTTCAGGCATCAATTATACAAGTAATTCGCGTAATCTTCGCTCTCAAGATTCTCCGCGTCGATCCATGCCGGATCAAGCAGCACCTTCTTATCGATCATTACTTCTTTCTTCGGTGCTGTAGACTGGATAGCCGCCCACATAGTCTGATATCCCATTGCATATGGATTCTGGGAAAGAATACCAAGCTCCTCGCCATTCTTAACAGCTTCCTGCTGCTTGCTGGTGGCATCCACACCGACCATTGCAACCTTATTCTCGCTGTTATTCTTATTTACTTCCAGAAACATCTCTGAAACATTCGCATTAGTACAAAATACACCATCCAGTGCCGGATATTTTTCAAGGACTTCTTTCATGGCAGCCTTCATATCATCAACCTGGTCGGAATAGACTGTTTCCACTACCTTGATGTCTGTATAATTCGCAATGTTGTCAAGGAACCCTTTCACACGCTGCTGAGCACTTTCAGTCTTCTCCTGCGCGGAAAAAACAGCTACATTTCCCATTTTTCCAATGGCACTTCCAAGTTTATAAGCTGCATATTTACCAATCTGTGTGTTGTCTGTACCTCGGAAAGCCGTAATCAGCTCCGTATCGCTGACATTGGAATCAAAAGCGATCACGGGGATTCCGTTCTCCCTGGCAGCTTCAAGCTGTGCCTGGCAGGACTCCATATCTCCGGCAGAGACACAGACAACGGAAGGATTCTCCGCAATAACCGCGTCAAGCGTATTGATCTGACTCTCCACGTCTTCTTCATTATCAGGACCTTCAAATGTCATTGTGATCTGTTCATCTTTCTTGAAACCATAAGCTGTGTTCACATCTTTAACAGCATTCTGCATTCCTTCTTTTACTTTATCCCAGAATTCACCTTTCGTACTCTTACTTACAACTGCTATCTTCGCCCCGGGTTCAATAGAAAGGCTGTCATCGATCTCAGGGATCGCCGGATTCTGTTCCTCTTCCATTTCCTCTGCTTCAGGAGTTTCCTGTACATCTGCTACAAGCGGTGCAACAAGCTTCTCCACTTCTTCTTTCTGGCAGCCTGTCAGCAGGGTTGATACAGCCAGTAAGGCGGCTGTCGCTACTGCAGCTCTTTTCATCGTAATCTCCTCTTTACAAAAATCTTACATTTGGTTACTTGCTTTTTACATTATACACTTTTTCGTATTTCCGTCCAGAGTTTTTACAGTTTTTTCACAAAATCCAGAAATGCACTGCCATGTGGCTCTGTCTCAAACTTCATCTGTTTTCCTGTTTTCGGGTGTTTAAATACCAGGCTGCAGGAACAGAGTCCGAGAGAAGTTCCCTTTTCCCCGCTCGGATTATACTTCCTGTCTCCAAGAAGCGGCATCCCTGCATGCGCCATCTGGACACGGATCTGATGATGCCGTCCCGTTTCCAGTTTGATTTTAAGAAGCGTTCGTGTTTTTCCGTTTATTTCTTTCTGATCCAGAACCTGATAGTGGAGGATCGCTTTTTTTGCGCCCTGGGTATTCTCCGGTACTACCTGAGACATGTTGGCTCTTCCGTTCTTTTTGAGATAATTGGTAAGTGTGCCTTCTGCATTAGTTATTTTTTCTTCTGTCACTGCCATATAATATTTACCGGCACCGCCGGCCATGATCTGTTTACTTAAGCTTCCGGCTGCTCCTGGCGTTTTCGCAAACACAAGAACGCCCTCGACCGGCTGGTCAAGACGATGAACAATACCAAGATAGGGCGTTTTTCCAGGCTCCTTCTGTGCCAGATAATTCTTCAGTGCACTCTCCATGTCCATGGTTCCGACCTTAGCAGCCTGCACCGGCATCCCCGCAGGCTTTCTGCAAACGAGGATTTCTTTATCTTCGTATAAAATATTTTCTTCGATTCGATTATTGTACATATATTTTCTTCGCTGCCGGTTCCCGGTGATGTCTTGCCTATTGTTTTTTGGCAGACTGTTTTTTGATTTGGCGGCAGCTTCTTTCCTTTCTCAGGAAAGTATAACTGATGATATTTTTAATAGCAACCTGCAATTTACGCAACGAGACGGTCATCACTTTTTTTACTCCAATAGTTTCAAAAAATGATGACCGTCTCAACACTCTTCGTTATTCAATTTTTAATCCTCTTTGTTTTTCGAATCGAGTTATCTGGTTATACTTCATATTTATCAATCGAAATTTCTGATTTTATATACCTGATAAAATAATTTCGATTCTCTGTATTTAGTTTTTTCTGATATTTTCTTTTTCGGTTCCTTCGTCTTATTCTATTTCCTGCTCATAAACGACTGATATATGTATATCTATTCGATTATTTAGAAAGTTCTATAGATTCGGAAATCGGTTTGTCCGAAATTCGATTTCCTTATTATTGTTTGAAGATTTTCGGTGGTTACACTTTTTTCTGTTTCCTAAATGATTCTGGACTTAACTTCTTAAATTCAAAACCATTTGTCATCTCTGTACTTTATGATCTGCTGATTCAAATCGACCTATTGGGATTTTCTCCTCTGCAGCCCTTCTAAAGTATCCTGAAAAAAGTTCCTTCCCGGTTTCTTCTATTATAATATCCTATCAGATATTCTTCTGATGCAAAGCTTCAATTCATATCCTTAAGTTGCTGATATGCATTTCAAAGTATCGTGCTCATCTTCACGTCTGTTCCTGGAATCTCTTCTTTCCAACGAACCGGTGAGCTGAGGGTTTTACTCTTTCGGGAAATATTTCTTTACATATTTCCTAAAATCTTTGTATCAGGTGCGTGACAGTTGTTCAATATGAGTTACCGATTCTATATTACCTGAAATACTGAATTCCTTATGTTTCTGATTTCTCTCATTTTAACTGCTGTTAAAATATAAGTAAGATTTAAGAGGTTCTTATTTATATCTTATGAGAGAAACTGTTGTATTCTTAAGGGATATCATTATGTGATATGTATCAGGTCTTTCTTGCAGGAAATCCGGTTCCTGTCACTCTCATATTGATGAATGTGATTGTTATGTTCCCACTGGAATCACCTTTTCCTTTCTTCATCCTTTCATGTGCATCTATGCTATGAATTGAATGAATTTCTGATTTTTTTGATTGTGTTTTGTTTTTTTCTCTTGTTCTTTTTGATGGTTTTATAATAACACTGTTGTTTTATTTTGTCAATACATTTTTGAGTTTTATTTTAATATTTTTATTTATTGTTTGGTTTTGATATTTATATTTTATTATTTGTTTGTATTATTAATTATTTTCTGATAATTCATGTATCCACTTTTAAAAGAGGAGGCTTGCCTTTCAGCAGCCCCCTCAACACTTTTTTATTTCATACCATATTCTTTAAAAAATTTCTGACATAGTTCCGGATCTTCTATAGCACGCAGGATATCCTGCTCGCGGCCATCCTTTTTTAAACGTGCATATAACAGATTAATGCGATTTTCTCCCTCTTTATATGCATCCTCCAATTCATCCTTAAATAGTTCCCTCAATGCATTCATACTAATATCCCTCCACTTATGTATTCTCAGCTTTTGGGGCTTATCGGATGTACGTTTTCGAATTATAGTCTTTATCCTTTGTACCTTATCGTGGTTCCTTTCTTACTTATAGGATAGCATGCAAATTGGATGGCTTCAACTATTTTTGCATATACTATAATGATTCATACTCTCGATTTATTTTGTTAATCATTTAAATTTGATTGAGCTCAACCATGCGACCAGAAAAAGAGCTGGGAAACTCCGTCCCTACTGGACAAATTCCGGTTTGATCTTTGCCAGGGTGTAGATGATGTTATCGTCCTTGTGGGTATTCATAACCGCCTTATTGTTTCTATCCAATATTTCTGCCGTAAGAACGACTTTATAGTTGGAATAGAAATGGTTTACGTTTTCTATATTTGCCACATTAACTTTCAGACGGATTGCCTGAAGAAGTTTGCTGCCGTCAAAAACAGAACTGGTTGTTATCTGATCTCCACTCATATCATAATAACTGTCCTTAGGCACTGTCCAGAACCAGGTACCATTGTTATCATAATCAACTTTTCCTGAATTTTGTGAACGTAAATCAACACTCAGATAGTTCTGTGCATCCGAAAGTGCAGAATCATATTCCTCAGCACTTCTAGATTCCGTCGTATTCTTCGGCATAAGATTCAATGTAAACTTAATTCCTGAAGAATTCTTCAGCGTATCTTTAAGATTCTTCATCGCTGACAGATCATAGGTTGCTGTAGTATCAATATATGTATTCTGTTCTTCCGCATCCAGATATGCTCTCTGAAGATCCAGAAGGTTGATACCAAGCTGATCGATCTTATCTGCATCATAGGTCAATTCTACCCCGGAAGGTTCTTCACGGTAGTACGCAGTTTTTGTTGTAGGAAGAGTTGTACGATTGCTGCTGTAAGTCAGGCTCTGACTTTCTGTAGACAACTGTGAATAGTAGGTCAATTTTACGTAGTCTTCCGGTCTGCCATCTGTTTCTGTTTTTGACTCTGGAATCACGTCCAGGCCTGCACCAGGGATAGTTGCATCCATCTTTACTTCTACATAGAAAGTGCTGGTTCCATTATTATTTCCACCTTTAACTAAAGTACGTAATCCATGTAAATCAATAGCACTTTTTCCATCTGCGGATAACGGTAATTCCATATTACCACCTGTTGAAGTCCATGGATAACTTACTGCCATTACTTCATCAGTTCCAGACTTGCTCCAGGAACCGTTCTTAATATATATAACACCACTTTACAACTTTTTCATAAAAAATAATCGTACAGGACTTTCTGATGTATAATGAATTTGCCAAAACATTACAAAGGAAAGTGATCCTGTACGACAGACTCATTATACAACGAAAGGACATTGATTGGTAGGCTTCATAAATATTTTTCAGCATATTTTGAAACTTTTTCAGCCCCAAGTGCTGAAATGCTGT
>NZ_JBBMEJ010000034.1:0-14518 GCF_040096615.1 Blautia aquisgranensis | reverse complement strand
AATGTTTTGGCAAATTCATTATACATCAGAAAGTCCTGTACGATTATTTTTTATGAAAAAGTTGTAAAGTGGTGTTAAGTAATGATAAAGTATTTTTATTCTTCTATTCCATCCCCATTCTCACTTCAAATGTTGTTCCGCCCTGCTCATTTCCGCGAACCTCAATCTTTCCGTCATGCACCCGCACGATTTCACGCACCATCGCAAGTCCAAGACCTACCCCTCCAAGCTCACGGCTTCTGGACTTATCTACCCGGAAAAACGGTTCAAAGATCTGTTCCCGGAATGACTCGTCAATTCCATTCCCTGTATCCGCAACTGTCAGGACAACTTCATCCTTCTCTCTCTTTGCCGATACCGTAACCCTTCCATCTGTTCGATTATATTTAATCGCATTTTCAACGAGATTATAAATCATCCGATAGATCAGAATATCACTTCCTGTCAATATCAATTCATCCTCTGGCTTTTCGTCACTGTTCATACTACATGCGACCAGCAACGACTCTTCTGTTCCATCTGATCTTCCATCCGACAAATTCTGTGCCTTCTGTAACAGTTCAATATTCTTTTCCTGTGCCAGTGGTTCCAGATCCGTCAGCACTTCTTCTATCAATCCCTGAATTTCGATCTTTTCATTACGTGCCACCGTCTGTAATTCACTCATATCCAAAAGTGTTCTGACAAGCTTGCTAAGACGTTCATTCTGCTCTGTCACCATCTGGATGGTTTCTTCTGCTGCATCTCCGCTCTCCGGATGCTCTGTTGTATGATAGAGGTCGAGTTGTGCTTGAATTAATGCTAACGGCGTTCGTAATTCATGCGCCGCATTCCCGGTAAAACGGCGCTGTGTCTCAAATGATTCCGAAAGCCGCAAAAGCATCTTGTTATAAGAAGTACGAAGTCGGTCTAATTCTGCGATTCTATTCTCTTCAATCGTATAATCCGTCAGATTCTGTGCCTGAACCTTTTCTACTGTCTCTGAAAATTCTTTGAGTGGTTTTAATGCCCTGCCGCTGACAAAAAATGTAACTGCGCCGCCAATCAGTGCCACGGCAGCAGTAATCAGAAGACTTCTATTTCTATAATCTGATTTCGAATTATAAACCTTTGTAGCAAACTGCGCTGCAAAATCATCCCATTCATTATCCGGAATATCAATATACACTGCCTCCGGTGCGGCATTTTGATCCGTAACAGTCTCCTGAAGCGTATCGAAATGATAAATTCCGTTTTTATATAAGAAGAATGTAAGACATCCACACAATACGGTAATCAACACCGTCGTAAGAATCGTCAGTCTCCACTGGAGTGATATTTTTTTCATGCTTTACCATCTCCTCCTATCTTATACCCCTCACCGATCTTATTCACGATCGGATCATAACCAAGCCCGGCTTTCAGCTTCTTTCTCAGAGAAGACATATGTACTCGGATTGAACCGCTGAAACTATCCACAGAAGAATCCCAGACATGCTCGATCAGTTCTTCCTGACTGACCGGTCTTCCCTGATTCAAAAGAAGATACTCTAGAATTCCATTCTCTTTTCTTGTCAATGCAACCGGCTTGTCTTTTGCATATGCAGCCCTTTCTCTTGTATCAAAACGAAGACTGCCACATTCCAGACAGACATTTTTCTGTACAAACTTTCTTCTTGTCAGACTTCTCACGCGGGCTTCCAGCTCTTGGAGATGAAATGGTTTTTCCATATAATCATTTGCCCCCGCATCAAGGCCGTCAACCTTATCAGCAATCTGACTTCTCGCAGACAGAATCAATACCTTTGTCTCTTCGTTTTCCTTTCGAAGTTCCCGGAGAATATCCATCCCATCCATCCCCGGAAGGTTAAGATCAAGCACGATCAAATCATACATTTCCGCATAGATCATATCCAAGGCTTCCTCTCCGTCGTTACACGTATCTACCTCATATCCTGCCTGATGCAGACTTTTCGCAATCATATCACATAATTTCTTCTCATCTTCAACAACTAATAATCTCAATTTATTTTTCTCCATTTTCTTAACAGGAATTTTACACCCCCTATTGTATAATGCAAACATCGAAAGGTCAATAAACGGACTTTGAACATTGAAAGGAGTATATAAATGAAATCTGAAAAAGTAACACAGATTCTTTTACTTGCAGTCGGTCTGGTGTTTTTCCTTGTCGGGATCTTCCGTGGAGAAGCAGCGGTTGTACTTAATAAGGCAATAAAATTATGTATGGAGTGTGTCGGAATTGGATAAGAAAATGAAATCAAGCAAAAACTTTCTGGTCCGCTTCCGCGGATGGATTCAGGCAGCTGCCACACTGCTGACCAACATTCACATCCCGAATCTGTTTAAAGGGAAAATTTATCAGGGAAATGTAAAAACGATGTGCGTCCCGGGACTAAACTGTTACTCTTGTCCTGCCGCCACAGGCGCCTGTCCGATTGGAGCTTTTCAAGCCGTGGTTGGTTCTTCAAAATTCAAATTTACCTACTACATCACCGGATTCTTCATCCTGTTAGGTGTTCTGTTAGGACGGTTTATCTGTGGATTCCTCTGTCCGTTTGGATGGTTCCAGGATCTGCTGCATAAGATTCCGGGTAAGAAACTTTCCACCGCAAAGCTGAAGCCTCTGCGGTATCTGAAATATGTGATTCTGGTCGTCTTTGTTATACTACTTCCGGCATTTGTAACCAATTCACTTGGTATGGGAGATCCTTTCTTCTGCAAATACATTTGCCCACAAGGCGTACTTGAAGGTGCAATTCCACTGTCACTTGCCAACTCAGGAATCCGTGCCGCACTCGGACATTTATTTACATTTAAGTTCACAATCCTTGCGCTTTTCATCATCCTGAGCATCTTGTTTTACCGTCCATTTTGTAAATGGATCTGCCCACTGGGCGCTATTTACTCACTGTTTAACAAGGTATCTTTTCTTAAGATTCAGGTTGATCATGAGAAATGTGTTGGCTGCCAGAAATGCAGCCGTGTCTGTAAGATGGATGTCAATGTAGTAGACACACCAAACCATCCGGAGTGTATCCGATGCGGAGAATGTATGAAATCCTGTCCGACTGATGCAATCTGCTATCATTACGGATTTTCAACTAAGAAACAGGCTGAAAATAAAAACTAATAAAACGTAATTTAAAGGAGATTTAAAATCATGAAAAACAAAACACTTAGAACAAACTCAATGAAATTAAAAAAGGTAATTGCTGCATCCCTTGCCATTTCTGTACTTTTTGCGTTTACAGGCTGCGGAAATTCCTCCTCAACAGACAATACAAACACAAAACAGGAATCTTCTTCCACAACAGAAACGGGCAGCGCAGACGAGCTGAACGAAAAACGGAATGACCTTTACCAGCAGGAAAACCAGCTTTTTGCTGATCACAAAGATGCATGGGACAAAGCCTTTGGTCTTATGAACAAGAACGCTGCCGGTGATGACAAGAGCGGAAACTATGCTGATTTACTCGCAAGCACAGTGGAATCTAACAAAGACTCTTTCTCTGAAGAAGAATATGAAACTCTGTGCAAAGACATCGAGACAATCCGCGGAATTGAAGAAGAAATTGCCAAGCTTGAGAAAGAGATTGCTGCATCCGATTCCTCTGACAGCTCTTCCTCCAAATCAGACGAATCCACAGCTGTATTCAAAGGTTTCAAAGGAAAAGATCTGGATGGAAAAGATGTAGATGACAGTCTTTTCGCTAAAAATAAAGTTACAGTTGTAAATTTCTGGTTCAGTGGATGCAAGCCATGTGTCGGAGAGCTCTCTAAGCTGAATGAATTAAATGAGAAACTCAAAGAAATGGGTGGCGAAGTTGTTGGTATCAACATGGATACTTTAGACAACAATGAAGCCGGAATCAAAGAGGCAAAAGAAATCATGAAAGCTCAGGGCGCTTCCTACAAGAACCTGACTTTCGATTCTAATTCAACAGTTGGAAACTATGCTGGAAATGGAAACATCATGGCATTTCCTACAACCGTTCTTGTAGATAAAGACGGAAATATCGTTGGGGAACCTTTCATGGGTGGCATTGACGATCCGTCAAACTACGATCAGCTGATGAAGCAGATCCAGTCCGTACTTGACCAGAAATAATTTACATAAATATCCTAGTTAGGGGGCAGTTACTGTTTGCAGTAACTGCCCCTAACATCATTTACATCTGCCGTCGCGCTTGCTATACTAAAATATAATCTTAGCATTCCTTCTTTCCATCCACATACTTCAAGAATCTTTTGATCATATTCTCGAATCTTCTCAGCGACACTACCGCTTCCATCTTGTAAACATGGAAGCCCATGTGTTCATAAAATCCCTTAGCCTGCGGGACATACGCTTTGATATTTTTGATTTCTCTATCTGGCAGAAACAGGTGGGGCGCCCTCACACGCTTTGATAATGGTTTCGTAAGGGAGAAGTTTACTCATGACGGTATCTCTCCATTTCCTCCCGCAGTTTCCACAAGGCAATCTGGATATGCCGCCCTGCTGTGCTGCGTGACCGGCCAATACACGTGCCGATCACGCGCTGCGACTGATGCAGAAAGTAATAGCGCAGGATTTCTTCCCGTGCCTGCTCCGGCAAAACAGAGATCGCGTTGTCAACGGCGGCGCAAAGCAACGTTCATTTTACTGTTGACTGACTCAGCTGGCTTTGTGCTATTGCCTTGTAGTAAACACAAATAGAAATGATTGCTGTAATCGCTTCCGTGATCCAAAACGCATTCCAGACGCCAACCGCTCCGAAAAGCCTGCTGAGTAAAAACGCAGTTGGGATGATAACCACAACATACCGGCAAAGTGAAATCAGTAATGAAGGAGTGCCTTTTCCAAGTCCCTCCAGTGCGCCGGAAGATGTAACGGAAACCGCCGAGACGATAAAACCGGCGCCGATGATACGCAGGGCTGTTTCCCCGCTCTGGATTGTCGCTTCTGTGTGGGTAAACAGCCCCATAAGCTGGCCGGGGATTAGCAGACATATCACTGTCCCAAGCACCATAATGATACCGCTCATGCACAAGACGATTTTATAAATCTGGCTGACTCTTTTGTTCTCCCCCGCACCGTAGTTATATCCGATCAAGGGGCGCATCCCCTGAACAATGCCATTAGCCGGAAGATAGATGAATGTCTGCAATTTGTAATAGATTCCCAAAACCAGAATATACACTTCGGAATATGCCGCCAAAATAGCATTGAGCGCCGAAATCAAAAGAGATGGGAGCGCAAGATTCAAGGTTGCGGGAATGCCGATGGAGTACAGCTTTATTACCATCTTTTTGCTGAGCAAAATGTACTGTCTGCGGATATGCACGCGAATTGGCCGCACAAAATAAACGACCAAATAAATCGCAAGCGTCAAGGCCTGCCCGATGCCGGTTGCCAGCGCAGCGCCTTCGATTCCCATTTCAGGGAATGGACCATAGCCAAAAATCAGAGCGGGGTCTAAGACAATGTTTGTTATACACCCACACATCAAGCTGATCATGGTTGTTTTCATGTTTCCTACAGCTTGGAATAGTTTCTCGAATGTAACACCAACAATGATAATCAATGTAAAAGCGAACGCAATAACAGAATAGCGAACGCCAAGTTCAATCACTGTCTTGGATGAAGTGAACATTCCTAAAAAAGCCGGCATCATTGTAATACAGCAGACTGTCATAACAACGCCGTGAATCATGGCAAGCACAAGTCCCTGCGTGGCAGCTTGATCTGCTTTTTTGTTATCTCCAGCGCCTAGATATAAGGCGATCACTGCGTTGATTCCAACGCCAAATCCAATTCCAACGGCATTGATAAAATTTTGAACCGGGTAAACCAATGATAATGCCGTCATAGCTTCCTCGCTGATCTGCGCGACGAAAAAGCTGTCGATAATGTTGTATAGAGAATTAACCAGCATGGATAAAACCATAGGCAGGGTCATGGATAAAATCAGCGGCAATACCGGTTTTTCTTTCATAAAAGTATCGTTCATCATTTCTCCTCCTTGGAACATGTTATAAGATATTTTTGTGGCGATGCCATTCATTTCTGTTATAATTCCATATACGGATTTTCAGAATCTACAAGTCCAACAATTGTTTTGCAACCCCAAATCCGCGCTATTCGCATCTGGAGTTCATCCTGCGCAGCAAGTACACGCTCGCGATTGAAATCTGTAAAACCATCAATGGGAAAGAATATGTCTGTGGAAGCAGAAGTGATTTTTCCGTTTTCGCTTTGCATCCAAGTCCAGCGGCGGGTACGCACCTGCTGTCCGATTGCATAAACCACTTCATCAAGGTCTGGAGTTTCATCTTTCTCGCCGCCAAACGCAAGGAAAGTATTTATTGGGGTTGATATTCAAGGCTCGGAATGCTTCTCGATATGGTAAAATATCCGGATCTTCCTTGACTTTTCTTCCCTCAAAACGCTGCATTGCAGCTTGGATACTTTCATCTAAAACAATCTCTGGGCATGCGTTATTATTATCAATGCCTTTTGCCATAACAACACCAAAACAGGCACTCGGCAGTTCTTCAAAAATTTCTTTTTTAACAACGAATCTCATTTTATGCCCTTCTTATCTGCACTTGACCGGAATACATATTTCAGTCACAAATTTTTCACTGTCATTAGTAATGCCATAGTCTATGAGCGTGATTTCTCGCGAAAAACCAACAATCTGTATCTGTTCTTTTGTGATGTAGTCAAGGAGCTTTTCATAGTGCGCTGGAGCTTCTATATGACTGCCTCGAAAACGCAGCCGTACACAAAGTGTTTTGGGAAGAGTAATGGTTTCACCTGTATAAATGTCCTCTTGATCCAGTATTAGAAAAATGCTGTCATAACGATTTACTTTTGATTGCTGCAAATGTTCCGCGGAAATGCCAAGTCCAACCTTTCCAAGAAATACAACGGCTTCGGCATCAGATTGATCCAGCTTTCTAATCGGCACTTCCATATCAAGAGAGCCATCTACTTTCAGTGGAACGTCTACCCAAGCAATGCGACAGGACGGAAGCTCTATTAAGGAAACGGTATCCAAAGGCTCACTTTGTGCGTCTCTCAGCCAATTTAAGCGGTGGTTAATCTTTTGTTCTATACGTTGTAATTCTTGTTGCTTTTTCAGGACTGCATGCTTTTGCTGTAACAACTTTTCCTCAATACGGCTGATATCCTTATTTTTGAGAAAGTCCTCAATTTCGGACAAAGGCATATCCAATGCCCGCAAATACCTGATTGTGTTTAGTACTTCAAATTGTTCGGTGCCATAGTAACGATAGCCAGAATCTGAGGAAATGTATTCTGGTGTAAGCAAACCGATATGTTCATAGTGCCGCAAACTACTAACACTGATATGAAACAATTTTGACACTTCACCTATTGGGAAGAGATTTTTCCGATCCATATCTTACTCCTCCACCAGAACAAGCGTTGATTTGCGCCGTATGACTCCAAAGGCGATTAGGCAGATCACGACCGATAGCAGTGAGCCTGCCGCGGTAGCCAGTCCCATCGGGAGAAGCGTTGCCGGGAATAATTTTGAGGTCACATAAACGCCAGGCACACGCATCAATACAATGGCGAGAATATTGTGTAAAAACGACAGGCCGGATTTCCCGCATGCGCAAAAAAAGCCGCTAAAACTAAAATGAATGCCAGCAAAAATACAGTCAAAAATGTAACCACGCAGATACTGGCCGCCGAAAAGGATCACCGCCGCTGCGTCATTCAGTCCACGCTGATTGGCAATAATCGTGATAATAATAAAAGCAACTTGAATCAGGCCGTCCTGAAACGCAATTGGGATGCCGATCCCCAAAATTTTCCCCATGACCGCACGGCAAGGCTTGAAGTCGCTTTTTTTCAGAACGATGCTCCTGCGTTTCAAAATAACGGTAAGGGAAACAACTACACTGATTGCCTGAGAGAGAGTTGTACCAAGGGCTGCGCCCGCAGGCCCAAGGTGCAGCACACCCATAAAAAGATAGTCTAAAGCGATGTTGGCAGCACAGGCTGTGGCAATAAAGCACATCGGGCTTTTGCTGTCGCCCAACCCTCTAAAAATAGAACTGATGATGTTGTAGGATGTAATAAAAGGAATCCCGATAAAGCAGATGGTCAAATAGGTGACCGTACCGCTCACCGCATCCGCTGGCGTAGACATGGCAACGACAATGGGATGAACAAGGGATAACAGGATGGCCGTAAGTGCAATGGAAAGCACCAGAAACAATATTACCGTATTCCCGATGTTATGCGCTGCCTGTTTTTGATTTCCTGCCCCCACTGCCTGACCGACGCTGACGGTTGTTCCCATCGATAACCCTACAATCATAACCGTAAGCATGTGCATCACTTGTGAGCCGATAGAAACAGCGGTAGTACTGGCTACACCCTCGAACTGTCCGATGATAAATAGGTCAGCCATGCCATAGAGCGTTTGAAGAAAATACGAGAGCAGATACGGCAATGATAATAATACAACATTTTTGAACACACTGCCGGTAGTAAGATTCTTTTCCATATTGCCTAATCCTCCTTTTTGGTTAAACTACCCGTATTATAAAATCTACAATAGATGTAGAGTCAAGCGTTTTTTCTTATTTTGTAGCACCGTTCAAATGACTTTGTGTAAGTTCATTTTTTCACGCAAATTCTTGAGAATATCTCGTGTTTCCATGTCTGTCCCTCCTAAGGAATATGTTATTATTTATTATAAAACTGCAAGCCTTATTTTAACAAGCAACTCGCTGCTGCTATGGAATAGTGGATGCTGTCAATCAAATTCTTGCGTGTTTCTTTATGGCACATGAGTTGGTCGATTCCGATTATCGTAAATCCAGTTCTTGTATGCTCTAACCTTTTGCTCAAACTTCTTTCTTGAAGTCTGTACCTTTGGCACGAAACCTCCCTTTCGAGTTTTGCTACAGCAGAAGGTAAATCCCAGAAAATCAAATGTTTCAGGCTTACATTCTCCTCTTGCTCTACGATTTTGCTCTGCAAATCTCCCAAATTCAATCAGTCTGCTTTTACTACTTTCCAGTTCCAGTCCAAACTTTTCCATTCGTTCCTTTAACTCTTTATAGTATCTTTCAGCTTCTGACTTATATTGAAATCCTGCAACAAAATCATCCGCAAAGTTGACGAGAAAACACTCTCCCTGCTTTTCCCTTTGTTCTGTATGGTTGCATAAAAATGATATGCAGTATCAGAATCTCTATTGTAATCAATGTGTCGGCTGAAAGCCGCACAGACAAGAAATAAAGAACTGGAATCCGGTGAACACTATATTAATCTGAAAGAACTCCATCAAAAGGAGTGCAGAGCCTATGAACGTAAGATTCAGGCGCTGCTAACGGAGATAGAGGATGCACATAAAGAAAACATCCGTGTCCGCAATTACTGGTTTCAGGTACTGGAGGATATACTGCTGGAGTTTGAGGCAATGCAGAAAAAAGCTGGTCAAAAGCTTCGGGAGATGGAGAAACGTGCCCTTCTTGCTGAGCGACAAAGAGATGATGTATTGGAGAAAGCAAAAGAATTCCGCCTTAAGTTTTATGAAACCGCCACCCAGCTGGAAGAAGAACAGGAAAAGAATCTGAAACTTCATGCACAGATCAACCGTGATTATGAAAACTCATCTATTCCTTCTTCTAAAACCATCCGGCAGAAAAAGATTGCAAACAGCAGGGAAAACTGAATATTTCCAAAGGCATGATAAGTAAACTCAGCAGGGAGTTTGCTTTAAAAACAGAGCCTGAGCGCAGGGAAACCTATGCAGATATGCTGCTTTCCCCAGTCATGCATACGGATTGTACAAACGGCAGGGAAAACGGAAAAAGCTGTCAGATCTATGTCTGTGCAACCCCGGATGGAAAAGCACTGTACTTTGCCCGTGAGAAAAAAGGACACGAGGGAGTAAAAGGGACTGTTACAGAGGATTATCAGGGGATCCTTGTCCATGACCATGATATTACCTTTTATAATTATGGAGCAGATCACCAGGAATGCCTTGCCCATATGCTGCGTTACCTGAAAGACAGCATGGATAATGAACCAAACCGCGCCTGGAACAAAGACATGATTCCCGGGTATCTGCCCACTAATAATGAAGCCGAAAGGCTTCTAAGAAACTATAAGCGGAAACAGGCGCAGGCTGTGACATTCAGGAGTTTCGAAAGTATCGATTATCTCTGCCAATGCATGAGCATGCTTGTTTTGATGCGGCTGGAAGAACCAGCGAATATATTTGACAGAGTGTCCAGGATATTTGGATAAGAAAACCGATGGCTTTGACTGTTATTAGTCTACACCATCGGTTTTCTCATGTCCAGCTAACCTCTGAACAGTAACCTATATACATTAATCATATATATCTGTATATAAATTACCTTGTTACCTGAATTCACTGATGCTATGCCAGCTTAGTTTCTGGATCTCTGGCAAGTCTACCTATTAAAACAATCGTATTCATGCTTCTTGTCCTCCCTTTCTTCCTGCAACACCTTTCCCCGGTATTTCAAACAGGATAATAATCTATGCATTTTCTGCACGAAAAAATGAGGAATGGAGTCGAACCATTCCCCACTTGCTACAGGATTTCTCCTGTAATATAAATAAGAAAATCTAAGTATTCGCATTTGGGCTTTGTCTGTACATATACATCTGATCGTTATCATTTCAGATAACCCGGCTGTAAAAATACAGTCACAGTCTCTGTTTCAGCAGAGGTCCTGTACCTTTCGGTGGTATCATTATTGCTTCGCTCTTCCCGTAGGAGTCTTCGCCTGCACGAGCCGGATTAACTCCGGTAAGCATGTTCCTCAAGATGTATCAGCTCTTTCAATTGTCAAGGTGCAATCGGAAGAACTGTCTGAACCTCTTTTACGTTTGTGATTTTTGGAAATCAGAGGATTTTCAATTTGCCTTCCATATACTCTGTATTGGGAGAGACAAAATCGGACATGATTTTAGAAATTTTTTAAAAATATTTTTTGAAGTGTAAAAAGACATAAAAAAAGATGCCAGGATTTCTCCTGACACCATAGTGACTGTGCCAACTTCGTGCCCACTGGGCACAAGGTTGATTGTATTATTCTTCATTTCCTAATGATATTGGTTCTTTCTTTGTTTTCTTGTTTTTAGATATCATCTTATGACCTGTATAAATAGCCATAATCATACAAAGCAAAGAACTTGCCGCAAAATATTTATGGCTTGATTTTGAACCTTTATATCCGCTATAAAAAGTACCTAGCATCGTTATCAATGCTCCGACAGACCAATATTCATGAGCTTTCATTCTAACATCTCCCTTTGTGTTAATTTTAATATGTACCTTTTGATAAAATATGCAAACTGGAAGTTAGCGATTTCTTTTTCCGGTATTCTCTGTCCCACGGATTTCCTCATGATAGAAATAATCTACGATCACCGGATGCCCCTGCGGGACTCTGCCATAAGGCATTTCATTATCCACAAAGGCACAATCATACTTCTTAGCCATTTTCTCAGCTTTTACTTCAAGTGCTTCAAAGTAGCTGCGGTTATGCTTGTTATAGATCTCGTCGTAAAGTGGTACAAGATCAGGATATTTTCCGGCGATATAATCCATAATTGTCTTTTTGAAACCGCCTCGAAGATTGAGATTTTCGAGCCAGAACAGATCGCACTGATTCTTTACCCGCTCAAAGATTGCTTCAAAATCCGTGATACCGGGGAATACCGGGGATACGAAACAGACTGTACGGATACCTGCCTCATATACCTGCTTCATAGCAGCGATACGGTGCTCAATGCTCGAAGCAGAATCCATATCGTTCTTGAAATTTTCATCTAGTGTGTTGATCGACCATGAAACGGTTACACGTCCAAGCTTCTTCAACAGATCAATATCCCGTACCACAAGATCCGACTTTGTGCAGATCAGAATATCTGCGTCACTGCCGATCAGCTGCTCCAGAAGTTTTCTGGTATTCCCGAATTGCTCCTCCTGTGGATTGTAGCCATCTGTCACAGAACCGATGACCACCCGCTGTCCGGCATATTTCTTCGGATTTTTAATTTCCGGCCAATGCTTCACATCAAGGAAAGTACCCCATTCCTCCTTGTGCCCGGTAAAGCGCTTCATAAAAGAAGCATAGCAATACTTGCAGGCATGTGTACAGCCCACATAGGGATTGACCGAGTAACCGCCTACCGGCAGACTAGACTTAGTCATGATGTTCTTTGTTTCCACCTCACGAATGAGGATTCCATTCATTACTTCTTCCATGATTTCTGTACCTCTAACACTTTATTAAATTCTTCCGGCATTTCCTGAATCATATTTTCATCCCCTATGATAGGGACAAGGTCTTCCTTCATAAACACCGGAATGCCGAGCTTATGTGCCTGATCCGTCAGAGACCATGCCCATTCCGGCTCCGTATGAATCTTCCTGCTCTGAGCTCCGGTCATGGTGCCGACAACGATCCAATTGATTCCGGAAAGGTCAACTGTGCCGGGATCATCGAATAACGGCTCAAAGGTAACATGGTAATGTTTTGCTCTGACGTTTTTCCGAAGGGCGTCGATACGCCACAGTTCTGCTTTCCTCGTCACCGTAACGCCAAACCATGAGTTTTCCAGATCAGTATCAAAATCCAGCAAATCAGGTCGCTTGGTAATGAACAGGAACTGATGCTGTGGATTTTCACGGATCTTTGCAAATACCTCGTCTCTCCATTCCGGCTTCCATCCGGAGAGATCGCTCATGCCGGTAAGAAGAAAGTTCTGCGGACGTTTCTTTTCCATCATCTTGAGCTTACCCGGAAAGAATTCAGGGTCAGCGAAATCATCAATCATATGCCAGCGTTTCACGTTGTTGCGGGCATAGCAATATGTACACCCCACTGTGCAGCCAATGACGATATTCATGTTCTGAATCTGATCTTTGATACAAATACTCATGACTTCTGCCACTCCTCAAGATTCTTTCTGATGCGGTCGAGGCATTCCTCAAACCGGGTAATTTCTTCCTCTGAAAAACCTTTGTAGTAAATACTGCCCATCTCATCAGATACAGAATCGTACTCGCCCTTTAAAGCATGTGCTTTCTTAGTCAGAAACAGGAGTGTTTTCCTTTTGTCCGTTTCAGACTGAACACGGCTTATCAGCCCTTGATTTTCCATTCTTTCCAGCATCGTAGTAAGAGATGTTATCGCTAATCCGCATTTAGTCGAGAGTGACCTGATTGAGATACCATCCTCCTGCCACAGCACATAAAGAATACGCCCCTGGGCTCCATTAAACGCATCAATATTCTTTTCACTGAGAATCTTCTCGAAAATCCGGTCTCCAAGCTGTTTTATTTTGGTGACAAGAAATCCTCCATTCATTTCCATGCAAAAGCTCCTATATAGTAGTTTATTAAAAACATACTATATAGGAGCTTTATTGTCAACAGTTTATATGTCTTAATAGGTAAATTCTGTTTTTTTCAATTCGCCAAACTGGAATTGTTCAAGCTTTTCAAATACTAACGTCCTTAATTCTGTTCAATAATTGATTTATAGTAGTTACCAAAGTCAGCAAGTGAATTAACAATTGGAAGCATTTTTGTTCCGAGTTCCGTTAAGCCGTATTCAACTCTCGGTGGCTGCTCATGGTAATCGTGGCGATATGCCAGCCCATCACTCATCATTTGTCTTAAACTATCTGTCAAAACCTTTTGTGAAATACCATCTATACTTCGTTGTAGCTCATTGAATCTCCATGGACGCTCTTTCAAGTTACGCAAAATCAGCAGTTTCCATTTTCCTCCGATAAGAGATACTGCTGTTGCAACTGGGCATTCCGGTAATTCTTCTTTTGCTCGCATAATTCTCACCTCCGAGTCTATTGTAACACATTCATTTTTGAGTGTACAGTTACAAAAAGGTGCGTACTTGTTTTTGTATGTGTCTCACACTATACTAATACCAAGCAACCAGAAACTACAAATTAACTATGGAGGTATTATTATGGCAAATTACACAAAAACAACTATTGGAAAGGAAAACCGAATTGAGCTGCACGAAAAGTTGTCTTTAACAGGTGCAGAAATCAGTTTAAACGAACTACCTGCAGGAGCAAATGTCCCATTTGTTCATTCTCATAAAGAAAATGAAGAAATCTATGGAATTCTTTCAGGTAACGGCAAAGCCATAATTGATGGAGAAGAAATTAGCCTTTCAACTGGAGACTGGCTAAAAATCGCACCTACTGCAAAGCGTCAGTTTTTTGCATCCGATATTTCTGGAATTACTTATATCTGCATTCAGGTAAAAGAAAATTCTCTGGAACATTTTACAGCAGAAGATGCCGTAATCGGCTAATTAAAAGTATTTATTTACAAAAATGCACCGTTCACGATAAGCTAAGAACTGTGCATTTCTTTTTGTTTAATATTACGTTATGCCTGCTTATAATCGCGAATTTTAAAACGATTGAGCCATTCACGTTTGATAATAGAATGAAAGGATTCAATACA
>NZ_JBBMEJ010000033.1:0-16066 GCF_040096615.1 Blautia aquisgranensis | reverse complement strand
TCATCATCAATGATAAATGCCTTAAAACAGGCGATTGTTAAGCAGGAGCATTATTTATAAAGTTGTAAAGTGGTGTATAATAAAAACAAAAGAATTAACCATAAAATCAGGAAAGGAAAGCCTCTATGTTGATCAGCGAAAAAATATTTCACCTGCTTGTAAAAAAAGGTATGTCCCAGAAAGAGTTTTCCGAACAGACCGGGATTTCCCAGAGTACCATCAGTGACTGGAAAAGAAAAAAAACAAATCCGTCAGCAGATAAAATACTGAAAATATGTGAAGTACTAAAGGTTACACCATATGAATTACTGGCAGAGGGAAAGTCATCAGGAAAGGGAAAAATGGACTACATGATAGCCCTGAATAAGGATGAAGAGACTCTTCTGGAGAGCTTCAGAGAGTTGGAGAGCGGACAGAGAGAGCGTCTGATGGGATATCTTGCAGCTTTGCGGGGATAAGAATTACATTGAATTCATTCAGAATCTCAGAACATGAATTGCTGTGTCGGATGTTTTTAATGTTAATGCACAATTGTATATCTGCGAACATCTTTCTTTCACTTCATGTCGTGAGATTCTGATTTCTGATACATTACAATTGACCGAATCAAGTAAGTCCCGTGAGAGCGCGAAGAGCAATAAAAAGCGGAGAGGGACTTTATTAAATTACTATAGCTTCTGGTAATTTTATCATTTATCTATATTATTTTCGAATTGACCTCCTGCGTTTCTTTTTCGCAGCATAAAGAGCCTGGTCAGCGGCTTTCATTTCTTCTGTGATCTGAAGTGTTTTGTCACAGAGGATCAGTGTGAAACCGAGTGATATCTCGACATAATAGGCCTTGTCGGAATGAAGATTAAAGGTTTCGCCGGATATGTGAACCTGACGGATGAAATCTTCTCCGGTCTGGCTGTTTCCGGGAATGAGAATACAGAATTCGTCGCCGCCGATACGACCGACAATTCCGTTCTCACCGGCCAGTTCTTTCAGAAGTTTACCACAGTGTTTTATGGCGAAATCTCCTTCTGCATGGCCGAATACGTCGTTGATCTCTTTCAGATGATCCAGATCCGCAAACAGGAGCAGTGCTTTTTGTCCCTTATGTTCGTGATTGAATCTGAGAGCTTTTTCGATAAAGCCTCTTCTGTTCAGGCAGCTAGTCAGAGGATCCGATTCCGAGATAAAATTCAGAACCTCATTTTTCTCCTGTATTTCAAGAACAAGATGCTCCAACTGCTGGCGCATATGTAATTGTTCTTTTGTCTGCTGAAAAAGTCTGAGCATGTTTCCGATTTCCCGGCTGATCAGATAAAACAGAACAATGTCAGAAGGATCAATCTCCGCAGCCAGTACACCGTACTGCATTTCACCTGAGAAGAGACAGAAGACAGAAACGCTGTAATTATCATTCATGTGGCGGACTTTCAGGCGGCTCTTGTTAAAAATATTGGCGTAGAGTCTGGGTCGATCTTCTTTTTCAAAAGAATATATATCCGTTCCTTCCTGGTAAGCGGCCAGATACAGTTCATTCGGACAGCTCCATTTTTCCCCTTTATAATGAGCAACAGGCTCTTTCAGAATATAAATATAGGAGCTGGCAGCATCCAGGGAAGCCAGTTTGATCAAAGCTTTTCTGTACAGTTCCTGCTCACTTTCTATGGAAGAGAGCATATCTCTGGAAATAAGCGGAAGAAAGCAGCTCTTATGCAAAAAATCTTCCATATGATTCTTTTCCCTGCGGACCATGTAGCAGCTGGACTTTTCATGAATCTGTCTTTTTCGCAGGATCAGATTCTGAATGGCTGTCCGGTTGACTTCAGCTTGGTTTAATTCAACATCCAGCCAGTTATCAATATATTGTTCCAGCATCTGGATAATGCTTCGCATGGATAATCCTTTAAACATCCGGTTAGTCATCAGGCGTTGAAGACCGGTTCTTACTTTTTCCTCGCTTTCAGGCGTGCGGAAATCTGATTCCATCAGTTCGCTCAGACAGTGGGTAAACTGGAGCTTCACATAAATTGCTGTATTTTCAGAAAGAATTTCCTTCGAAATCTCAGATATCTGTTGTGTACAGGTGCTTTTCCAGTCCGTGTATCTGGGACGTTCAGTTGGAGATGCCAGAAATTGTTTTTCGTGGCAGCCGCAGGATTCACGGATTATAGTACGGGCCGGAACTACGACCGTATGATTTTTTTCGCCATTGCAGAGCTCTGTTGCGCCTATAACAGCCATATATCCCATATCCTTTGAATTCTGTAGAACTGTTGTAAGTGGTGGATCCATGATTCCGGCCAGATCGTAATCGTCGTAGCCGGTGATCGCGATATTTTTTCCTATGGTCAGTCCGCGTCTGGTACATTCCTTATAAGCAGTGTATGCCATGCCATCATTGGCGCATATCATCGCTTCCATATCCGGAAAATGATCCAGAAGATCATTGATCTGTGCCTGAACATTAGAAGAAAAATTGCCATATCGGATTCTGCTTTCGTCAAAAGAAATATGGTATTTTTCCATTACATCAAAAACAGCCTGTCTGCGTTCGTCAGCGTCTGTAATCCCTATGGGACCGGACAGATATGTAAAATTACGGTATCCGTGATCTTTGATCAGATGTTCGGCAATGTTATACATTCCATGGTAATTATCGCTGATGATGGTGGTAGTAAGAGGTGCATTGTATTTTTCTTCCAGGATAACCTTTGGAATGTTTTCGAATTTATGAAGAAATTTTTTCTGTTCCTGTTCATTAAGAAAAAGGCTTAGTGACCCATATTCGATGATCAGAGCGTCAATACCTGCAAATGTCTGATAATCATAGACGACATTGAACTGATAGTCAAAATCCCTGTCAGTATCTTCTCCTTCGCTGAGGTTATAATAGTATCCGCTGTGAATTCCAAGAAAAAAGAAAACATCGATCTGCATACTTCTGGCAGCATAGCAGATTCCCTGTATTACTTCGACTATGTGAGGAGAAATCGCATTTCCGATCATAACACCTATCGTGTATTTCTTCTTCATCATAAGTGAACCCTTTCTGTGAGCTTTTTATATGTATTGATTATAGACCAAAAAGGGAGGGTTGTTAAGGGGAAAAACATCCGTAAATTTGTGACGGAAATCATTCTCAACCAAACAATACTTGTATTAAGCAATAGATTTCAGTATCATATAAACGTTAATATGAATATGCAAAAATAAGAACAGGTATTCAGATGGAGCGAAGAACACTGTAAAAAGAGAGGAACGCATGAAGAAAAAAGGAAAAATAATAGCGCTCATATGTCTTGCACTGGTGTTCATTCTGGGGCTTGGCAGTGTCTTATATGTTTCTGACTATTACAGAGCTGATGATACAGCAGCTGCAGCGATGGCATATGAGGGCAGTGATGTACAGATAGAAAAAAACGGAAATATGATCACATTTATGCCGGAGGATCCGACGTATGGACTGATCTTTTATCCGGGCGGCAAGGTGCAGTGCAAAGCTTATGCGCCACTGCTGCTGGAATGTGCGAAAAAAGGTATCGCCTGTGTATTACTGAAAATGCCGGGAAATCTGGCTGTGCTGAAACCAGGTGCGGCAGATGGGGTCCAGGAAAAATATCCCAAAATCAGAAGCTGGTATATTGGAGGACATTCCCTGGGCGGAGCCATGGCTGCCAGCTATGTATCGAAGCATGTGGATGAGTATGACGGATTGATATTACTGGCCGCATATTCCACCAGCGATTTAAGCAAAACGCAGCTTAAGGTGCTCAGTATTTACGGATCGGAAGATGGGGTGCTGAACAGGGAATCCTATGAGAAGAACCGGGGCAATCTGCCGGAGAATTTTGAAGAGGAGATCCTGGACGGTGGCTGTCACGGATATTTTGGCTGCTATGGGGCTCAGAAGGGTGATGGAGTTCCGAAACTGACGAATCAGGAACAGGTGCAGCAGACAGCGGAATATATTGAAAATATGATCTGCAAAGAAAAATGAAGCGGAATGCCCGCAACAGGAACCATTGCTTTTGAGATGACAAAAAGGTAAAATGAAAGCAAATACAGAAAGCGAAAGAGAGAGTAAAGAATTGAACAATAAGATCGTAGTCTGTCTTGGAAAAGGTGGACAGAGAGATATGGCAGAGTCTTTTTCCAGGAAGACAGGAGCGCCGATCGTGGATAAGCCGGGAGAATATCTGACGATCCATTTTGATTCCAAAGGAGTTTCTTTATCGGGATTCGGACTGACCTATCAGGGAGACTTTGCGGAGACGATGATGCACAGAGTGACCAACGGAAGACTGCAGCATGAGATGCTGGTGAAAGCCGCCAAATCCGAGAAAGAAGGACGAAAAGCCATCGATGCCACTGCAGGCATGGGAGAAGATGCTTTTCTCCTGGCTGCACAGGGGTACGAGGTGACTTTATACGAGCAGAATCCGGTGATCGCCGCACTTCTGAAGGATGCGATCCGCCGCGCGAAAAAAAATCAGGTCTTAAAAGATATCGCCGGTCGCATGAAAGTGGTGGAGGGAGACAGCGTAGAATGTATGTCAAAGCTTCTGGATCCCGTAGATGTGATTTATCTGGATCCCATGTTTCCGGCAAGGCAGAAGTCCAGTCTGATCAACAAAAAGCTTCAGCTGATCCAGAAACTGGAGCCACCGTGTTCGGAGGAAACAGACCTTTTTGACGCAGCCATCAAGGCAGAACCGTCCAGAATCATTGTCAAGCGTCCGTTGAAAAGTGAATGTCTTGCAGGCAGGAAGCCTTCCTATACATTGAAGGGAAAGGCGATCCGGTATGACTGCTATGTGCTGTAACAGAAAGAGAGAATTAAAAAATGAACCAAAATAAAACAACCTTAACCAAAACCTGGGTGGTAGCAGCACTGGCCTGTGTGTGCTGCCTTCTATGGGGAAGTGCGATTCCTGTGATCAAAACGGGCTACCGGTTGATGCAGGTGGATTCTGCGGATACAGCCAGCCAGATCGTTTTTGCGGGAGTTCGTTTTGCACTGGCGGGAATCCTGGTGCTGATCTTTGCATCAGTTCAGGAACGGAAGATCATGCTTCCGGATAGAAATATTCTGAAATACGCAGTGCCGGTATGCCTGGCCCAGACTGTATGCCAGTACTTTTTCTTTTACATAGGTGTAGCGCACACATCGGGAGTGAAAGGGGCCATTATCACAGGACTCGGAAATTTTATCGCGATCCTGTTATCCTGTCTTGTTTTCCGTAAGGAGCGCATGACCGGGCGAAAAATGTTCGGCTGTATCCTGGGATTTGCAGGTGTAGTAGTAATCAATCTTATGGGAAATTCCATGGACGCGGGATTTAAGCTTACAGGCGAGGGCTTTGTACTGATCGCCCAGATTTCCTATGGAATGTCCACAGTACTGATCAATATTTTTTCCAGAAAAGTATCGCCTGTGATACTCAGCGGAACTCAGTTTACCATGGGCGGGATCATACTGTTTCTCATCGGAAAAGGGATGGGCGGACATCTTGGACATGTAACAGCCGGTGGCATCGGGATTATTTTTTACCTTGCCATGGTCTCAGCAGTGGCCTATACACTCTGGTCAGTGCTGCTTGCATGGAATGATGTGTCGAAGGTGGCAATCTTCGGTTTCGTGAATCCGCTTTTCAGTGTGATCCTGTCAGCGCTGATGCTTGGCGAGGTGCGTCAGGCGTTTAATATGGGAAGTCTGATCGCACTGTTTCTGGTGTGCGTGGGAATTTATGTGGTAAACCGTAAAGACCGTCGTTCTGTCCATTGACAATTTCTTTGGAATAGTCGTATACTGTGGTGGAACATTTTTTGAGGAGGACGAGACTATGAAAAACAATAACGGCATCAAAAATGTTGTGGCTATTGGTATAGGTGCGGCACTGTTCTTTGTGCTTGGACGTTTTGTGGCAATTCCAAGCCCGGTACCGAACACGAACATCAGTCTTCAGTATGCAGTACTGGCTCTTTTAGCTGCTATGTACGGGCCGGTTGCAGGCGGTCTGATCGGTTTTATCGGACATACTCTGGTAGACCTGTCCTGGGGCGGAAGCCCATGGTGGAGCTGGGTTATCACTTCCGCTTTCGTAGGCGTAGTGATCGGTATTTTTGCGAAGAAGCTGGATGTCCAGGAAGGTGAATTCGGCAAAGGCAAGGTAACACTTTTTGTGATCGCGAATGTGATCGCACATGTAGTGGGCTGGGTTGTTGTAGCACCTGTACTTGATATTCTGATCTATGCAGAACCGGCAAACAAGGTATTTGCACAGGGAGCGTTTGCAGCAGTTTCCAACACCATTACAGGGGCTGTAGTAGGCGGACTTCTGATTCTTGCTTATACGAAGACTATTGCAAAGAAAGGTTCTCTGGACCAGGAGTAAACCATTGACAAGAAGCCTTTTCATTGTGCTCATAAGGCATATATGAAAAGGCTTTTCTTCTATTGATGATATACAGAGGTATTTATACATGACTGAGAAAAAATCTCCTGTTATTTCTTTTAAAAACTTTACATTTCAGTATCGTGCTCAGAAGCGGCCCACGCTGACCGGGATCGATCTGGATATTTATCCCGGCGAGAGAGTTCTTATTGCAGGTCCGTCCGGCTGTGGAAAAAGTACTCTTGCCGGTTGTATCAACGGACTGAATCCTTTTTCCAATCCGGGCGAGTGCACTGGAGAGCTGATCGTGGATGGAGTGAACGCACCGAAAAGCAGCATTTTTGAACTGTCTGCCCATGTGGGAACTGTACTTCAGGATCCGGATGGACAGTTTATCGGACTGACGGTGGGTGAGGACATTGCTTTTGCACTGGAAAACAGCTGTGTTCCGCAGGATGAGATGCACCAGATTACGCGTCATGCGGCAGAACTTGTAGGAATTGAGAACCATCTGGACTATGCACCGCATGAACTTTCCGGCGGACAGAAGCAGAGAGTAAGTCTTGCAGGTGTTATGGTGGATCAGGTAAAGATCCTTTTATTTGATGAGCCGCTGGCTAATCTGGATCCGGCCACAGGCAAACAGACCATTGAGCTGATCGATGAAATCCAGGAAAAGACAGATACAACGGTAGTGATCATTGAGCATCGTCTTGAGGATGTGTTATGGAGAAACGTGGATCGTATCATTCTTATGAAGGACGGTGGAATCCTGGCAGACCTTCATCCGGATGAGCTGCTTTCCACCGGACTTCTGGGAGAGAACGGAATCCGTGAACCCCTGTATCTGACAGCTATGCGCTATGCAGGTGTGGATATTCTTCCGGAGAAAAAACCTGCTCATGTGGATTCGGTTGTGATCAATGAGGCAGATCGCACAAAAATGCACAGATGGTTCCATGCACAGCCTGTTCCGGAGGCAAAAGAATCCAGAACGCCTCTTTTGGAAGTGAAGAATCTGAGTTTTGGCTACACGAAAGATCACCAGACGCTCTGTGACGTCAGTCTTTCTATAGGAAAAGGTGAGATGGTAAGCATTGTAGGAAAAAACGGTGCCGGAAAATCTACATTTTCCAAGCTGATCTGCGGCTTTGAAACACCGGATTCCGGTGAGATCCTTTTTAACGGAAATGATCTTCTTAAAGAAAATATACGCCACAGAGCAAAGCATATCGGATATGTGATGCAGAATCCGAACCAGATGATCTCCAAGACAATGATCTTTGATGAGGTGGCACTGAGTCTTAAAAATATGGGGAAAAGCGAGGCTGAGATCCGGGAAAAGGTGGAAGAGACCCTGAAAGTCTGCGGACTTTATCCTTTTCGTAACTGGCCGGTATCTGCTTTAAGTTTCGGACAGAAAAAGCGTGTGACGATCGCAAGTGTTCTTGTACAGAGTCCGGAGCTGATCATTCTGGACGAGCCTACGGCAGGTCAGGACTTTTACCACTATACGGAAATTATGGAATTCTTACGTGGGTTAAATGAACAGGGAGTGACAGTTGTAATGATCACTCACGATATGCATCTGATGCTGGAATATACACCACGTGCCCTTGTATTTGCAGATGGAAGACTGATCGCAGATCGCAGCGCGGCAGCAGTTCTCTGTGATCCGGAGCTGATACAAAAAGCGGCATTGAAAGAAACCAGTTTATTTACGCTGGCCAATCATCTGGATATCACACCGGCGGAAGCATTTGTAGAACGTTTCATAAAAGAAGACAGGGAGGTGCGTAGCCATGGCTGCTAAGACAGTACTGAATTATCTGCCGCGGGAGAGCGTGGTACATAAGCTTACCGGTACAACGAAGCTGGCATTTTTCCTTCTGTTTACTTTTGCAAGTATGATCACCTATAATACCTGGGTTTTGCTGGGATTATTTGCAGTCAGCATTGCTGCATTTAAACTCAGTAAGATCCGGTTTAAAGAAGTCCGGTTTATGATGATCTTTATGCTGGTATTTTTGCTCCTGAACAATCTGTTCATTTTTCTGTTTGATCCGAATCAGGGTACAACACTGTATGGAACGAAGCATGTGCTGTGTCATCTGTTCTGGAGATATGATGTGACACAGGAGCAGTTGTTTTATATGCTGAATATTTCGCTGAAATATTTTGTGGCATTGCCGGTGGCGATTCTTTTTATTTCGGCGACCAATCCCAGTGAGTTTGCTGCCAGCCTGAACAGCATCGGTATTTCCTATAAAGTGGGATATTCCGTTGCCATCGCACTTCGGTACATTCCGGATATTCAGAGAGACTACCACAGCATCAGCCAGGCGCAGCAGGCCAGAGGCGTGGAGCTTGGAAAAAACGAGCACTTTTTTGCAAGGCTTAAGAATTCAGTAAATATCCTCCTGCCCCTGATCCTCACCAGTCTGAACCGGATCGATGTGATTTCCAATGCCATGGAGCTTCGGGGCTTTGGAAAGAATAAAAAGCGCAGCTGGTATATGAAGAGACCTTTTGAGAAAAGAGATTTCCTGACATTGGGACTGGGTGTGGTATTGCTTGTGATCAGCCTTACGGTAACGATCCGTTTCGGAAGATTTTATAATCCGTTTGTATAAAAATAAAAAGTAGATGTGCCGGTATGGACCGTCAGTGAAAACAGGAGGCGTAAAAAATGGCAAAGATCAAAGTGATCAAAAAAAATGATGAATATTCTACAGATTATAAGGTTGGGGATATTCTGGAAGTAACAGGAACCTGGTATGGCGGCATCAACGTAAACAGTGTAACCGGAATTCCGCTCTGTCTGGACAAGGACGAGTATGAGGAGATTCCGGAGAACACGGATCTTTCTCATGAAGAATATGAGGAGGCAGCGACCTACTGGAAGAAAAAAGACGCGCAGGCAGTAAAAATGGATAAGACTAAGCTGAAGCAGGCGGTAGAAGAATATATCCTGGCTAACAAAACCTGTGTACTGGCAACGGCAGCGGGAGATTTTGTGCGTTGCACACCGATCGAATATACGTATCATGACGGAGCATTCTGGATGTTTTCTGAGGGTGGAGAGAAATTTTATGCCCTGGAAAAAAACAAGAATGTGTGCCTGGCCATTTATGACAAGTATGAAGGCTTCGGTAAGCTGAAAGGAATGCAGGTGACCGGTGTGGCGGAGATAGTTGCACCGTTTTCAGGGGAATACAATGCAGCGGCAGAATTCCGGAAGATCCCGCTGGATGCGCTGAAAAAGATGCCGCATACAATGAATCTCATTAAGGTATATGCGAAAGAGATCGAATTCCTGAATGCGGATTTCAAGAAGGATGGAGCGGATTCCAGACAGATGCTGGAGTTTTAACGGAATCAGATAAGTCCGCTGTAAAGATGAGCAATATGTTTTAAGATGTTGTTTACGAAGCACGCGTTCTATGCAGTAGAAATTGATTTCATCACGGTATTGTGTTAAAATAATTTCAGTTAAGTGTAACAATAGAAAACATAAATCAGCACAAAATACCTGCAGAATTAAAAAATCTATATTCCGCATCATACAGACGAGGAGGATCAACATGGAATTTCAGAAACTGATCGAAGAAAGAAGAACCATCCGTAAATACAGACCGGAAGGAAAAATCACAAAGGATGATCTGCTCACTGTGATCAAAGCTGCACAGGAGGCTCCGTCCTGGAAGAATTCCGAGACAGGAAGATATTATTGTGTAACTTCAGAAGATATGGTGAAAAAGATCTCGAAGGAATGCCTTCCGGAAATGAATCAGCCAAAAGCAGAAAATGCATCTCTGATCGTTACAACATTTGTACATAACCGTGCCGGTTTCCAGAAAGACGGAACACCGGACAATGAGCTTGGAAACGGCTGGGGCTGCTATGATCTGGGACTTCAGAATGAGAACCTGGTTCTGAAAGCGAAAGAGCTTGGATACGGAACCTTGATCATGGGACTGCGTGACGGAGATAAGCTTCGTGAGATCCTTTCCGTTCCGGAGACTGAGACTGTGGTAGCTGTGATCGCAATCGGAAAAGCAGCAGAGGAACCTGCTCGTCCGAAACGTAAAGAGCTTGAGGATATTGTGAAATTCTATTAAGCATAAAACAATTTAAGAACAGACAAAAATGCCCGGCCCCGAAATTTCAGAGCCGGGCATTTTTACTACATAATAAAGAGCAAAATGGACTAAAAACAATTGCCTGCAAAGCGGAATTCTGGTATCCTGTAAACAGAAGATCATGTACGATTATGTGAAACTACAGTTATTACAGTGAAGACAGAATATATGTGGAGGATATTGAATGGAAATCATAAATGAAAATGAATATGAAGAAGTTATGAATGATACAGTTGCTCCGTACCTTGCCGCCCGCAGGCGGGAGCTTTATGTGCCGGGCGCTGATTATCCGTTTCGCAATGAGAATAAACGAATAACCGGAAAGATCCATATGCTGCAGTATCTGGCTGATGATCCGAAAGGCGTTATTGTTATCAGCCATGGTTTTACCGAGTCTGCCGTGAAGTATGATGAAGTGACGTATTATTTTCTGAAAGAGGGATATCATGTATACATACCGGAACACTGCGGACATGGAAGAAGCTACCGTCTTACTGCAGATCCGTCTCTGGTACACATTGATACCTGGAGACGATATATCCGGGATTTTCTGAAGGCCTGCCGTTATATAAAGAAAGCATATCCGGATTTGCCGCTGGATCTGTTTGCACATTCCATGGGAGGGGCTATCGGCGGTATCGCGGCAGCTTGGGAACCGCAGTGGTTCCATAAGGTGATCCTTTCTTCGCCGATGATCCGGCCGCTTACCGGAAATGTACCATGGCCGGCAGCCACCGGTATCGCGGTAGAGAAATGTATTCTGGGAAAAGAGGAGGAGTACGTAGCAGGTCAGAAGCCTTATGACGGAAGCGGGGCCTTTGAGACAAGTTCTGCCACATCCAGACCGAGATATGAGCGTTACAAAAAACTCCGCGCTGAGAAAAAGGAACTCCAGACCTGGTCACCGTCCTACGGCTGGCTTCTGGCCTCCGCCGAGATGAGCTGGTATCTTCGCCTTTATGCCTGGAAAAAATATACAGCACCAATGCTTCTCGTTCAGGCCCAGACAGAGGATCTTGTATCTGTCCGTGCTCTGAAGAATTTTGCCGGAAGGATCAACCGCGAGGGAAAAACGGTTTGCGATTATATTCATATGATAGGGACGAAGCATGAGATCTACGGCAGCCGTGGTAAGACACTGGAAAAATACTGGAGATACATTTTTAATTTTCTGGAGGACGACAGGGAAAAATAATGCTGCGGGAGAATAGAGGCATCTGTATTATTTACTTTATTTCTTTATCGTAGTAAAATTATAAAGCTTTTCTCTTATACATTTGACAGAAAACATGGTATAATCCAAAAAGCCGTTTTTTTGCACTGGAGACAATACAGCGCAGAAAAATAAAATTAAATAAGGGAAGGGTTATAGAATGTTATCTGTTATTGAATCAGTGAATGCTGCCATAAACAATTTTATCTGGGGCGTTCCTGCAATGATCTGTATCATTGGTGTGGGTCTTTATTTAAGTATCCGCACGAATTTTCTTCAGATCCGAAAGTTTCCTTATGCGATCAAAGTAACCATCGGACGTATGCTTCGAAAGAGAGAAGCTTCTGACGGAAGTCTGACACCGTTTCAGGCTGTCTGTACCGCTCTGGCTGCTACCGTAGGAACCGGAAATATTGCAGGTGTCGCAGGAGCAATCGCCATTGGAGGTCCGGGAGCTGTATTCTGGATGTGGGTTTCCGCAATTCTTGGAATGTGTACGAAATTTTCCGAGGTTACACTTGCGGTACATTTCCGTGAGACCAATGCCAATGGAGATCTGGTCGGCGGTCCTATGTATTACATCAAGAACGGACTCAAGAAGCACTGGCACTGGCTTGCGTATCTGTTTTCTGCCTTTGGTGTGCTGACTGTTTTCGGAACCGGAAATGCCACACAGGTCAATACCATTACGACTGCTGTTGACTCTGCGCTGATCAACTATCATGTGATTGCAGCGGACAATACATCTACCGTGAACCTGGTAATGGGAATCGTACTGGCAATTCTGGTCGGACTGATTCTCCTTGGAGGAATCAAGAGAATCGGTCAGGTCACCGAGAAGCTTGTACCATTTATGGCGTTGTTTTATATTGTTCTTGCCATCGGTGTAGTAGTGATGAACTGGAGAAACGTTCCGGGCGTTTTCTCATCCATCATCAGCGGAGCTTTTAATCCGGCATCTGTTACCGGCGGTGCAGTGGGAAGCTTTTTCATGAGTATGAAAAAAGGTGTATCCAGAGGTATCTTTTCCAATGAGGCAGGTCTTGGTACCGGCTCCATCGCACATGCCTGTGCAGATACCAGAAAACCGGTAAAACAGGGCCTCTTTGGAATCTTTGAGGTATTTACCGATACCATCGTGATCTGTACACTGACCGCGCTTGTTATTCTCTGCAGCGGTGTGCCGGTGGGATACGGTGACGCGGCAGGAGCGGAGCTTACGATTCAGGGCTTTACCAACACTTACGGAAACTGGGTTTCTATTTTTACAGCAGTTGCCATGTGCTGTTTCGCATTTTCCACCATCATCGGCTGGGGACTTTACGGAGCCAGATGTGCGGAGTTTATTTTTAAGGAAAAAGCTATCAAGCCGTTTATGGTGCTGTACGCTCTGGTAGCGATCGTTGGCGCGACTATGGATCTGGGACTTCTCTGGAGTATCGCGGAGACCTTCAACGGTCTGATGGCAATCCCGAACCTGATTGCAGTATTCCTGCTTTCCGGCGTTGTTGTGAAACTGGTGAAAGAATATTTCGCGGGCGAAGGAGCAAAAGACTGAAAAAAATGTCATATTCTGGAGAAAAAATCTTGACTATCAAAGGAAACAGAGTTAAAATTATTTTAGCTTGCTAAAGAGTTAATACATAATAGTGACAAATTCCATGAAGGGAATCAGTAGAGACAGAGGAACCGTCTTCAGAGAGCTGCGGCTGGTGTGATGCAGCGTCGGAACTGGCTTGAATATCATCCCTGAGAAGGAAAGCCGAAAGTTTTTCCATAAGTAAGTAGGTTTTCACGGGTGCTTCCCGTTACAGAAGCCGCGTATGCCGGTACGTTGCAGAATCGTACTTGTTTCAATGGAGAAACAGGGTGGTTGCGGAATTTTATTATCCGTCCCTGAAGAGGGACGGATTTTTTTGTCCGAATCCGATTCCGAATTGCAGGTAGTGATCTGAAAAACCGGAAAAAATACAAAAAGGGGAAAGAGTAATGAAAGTGTACAAAAAACTTATGAACGCACTGGCAGCAGTAGAAAAAGTTGTACTGGTCCTTTCTACATTGCTGATCCTTGTGCTGACTGTGGGAAATGTATTTTCCCGTAAGGTCATCCACCGCTCATGGTCTTTTACTGAAGAGCTTGTTGTTGCGGTGTTCGTTCTCATCACACTTCTGGCAGCAGCACTTGCATGTCGGGAAAAGGGAGGACTGGTAAGCCTGACACTGGTTACCGACCGTCTTCCGAAAAAACTGGAAAAACCATCTGTGATCCTGATCACGGTTCTCAGCATTGTTTTTTCTGCGATCCTGTTTAAATACGGTATGGACAAGGTTCTGACACAGCTGGCAAACGGTAAGAGAACTTTCGTACTGAACTGGCCGGAGTGGATCTTCTGGTCCTTCGTGCCGATCGGAGCAGGCTGTATGATTCTTCATTTTATTGAGTACTGCCTTGACTTCTGCCTGAAAAAAGATGATGAAAAGGAGGACAAATAAATGATCAGTGCAATTCTGTTTATCTCATTCTTTGTTTTCCTGATTCTGGGACTTCCGATTGCAATCTGTCTGGGACTGTCATCCGTATGTGCGATCCTTTATTCCGGCACATCACTGACGATCGTAGCAACAAATATGTATTCCGGTATCAGTAAATTCCTGCTTCTTGCCATTCCTTTCTTCGTTCTGTCAGGAAACATCATGGCAAAGGCCGGTATTTCCAAACGACTGATCAACTTTGTTGATACATGTGTCGGCCACAAAAAAGGTGGTATCGCTATCGTGTGCGTTATCGTTGCCTGCTTCTTCGGCGCGATCTCCGGTTCCGGTCCTGCAACGGTTGCAGCACTTGGAGCAGTTCTGATCCCGGCCATGGTTGAGCAGGGCGGCTTCTCCGCACCGTTTTCCACGGCGTTGATGGCCACGTCCAGTTCCATAGCGATCGTCATACCGCCAAGTATCGCATTCGTTGTATACGCTTCCATTACAGGTGTATCTATCGCGGATATGTTCATGGCAGGTATCGTTCCTGGTATTCTCATGGGTATTGCTCTTGTGATCATCGTTCTGATCGAAGCAAAGAAACATAGTATTAAACCATCCCGCGAAAAAGCTACCGCAAAAGAGCGCTGGGATACCTTTAAGGATGCGTTCTGGGGATTCCTGATGCCGATCATCATCCTTGGTGGTATTTATGGCGGTATCTTCACACCTACTGAGGCAGCAGCAGTATCTGTTGTTTATGGTCTGTTTGTAGGTATGGTGATCTACCGTGAGGTTAAGATCAAAGATCTGTTTGACATTCTTGTTGATTCTGCAAAGACAACCGGTGGAATTATGCTGATCGTAGCATGTGCATCCCTGTTTTCCTTTGTATGTACCAAGTTTGGTATTGCAACTGCGGCATCTGATCTTCTTGCCAGCATTGCACATAACCAGTTTACTTTCCTTCTGATCGTAAACATCATCTTCCTGATCGCAGGATGCTTTATCGATGCAAACTCTGCGATGTATATTTTCGTACCGATCATGCTTCCTGTATGCAAGGCTCTTGGATATGATGTGGTAGCATTCGGTGTTATGGCAACTGTAAACCTTGCAATCGGACAGGTAACACCGCCGGTAGGTGTAAACCTTTTCGTAGCCATCAGTATCAAGATCAAAAAAGGCCTGGAGGTTACTCTGCAGCAGATCTCCAAAGCCGTTATGCCGATGATCGCTGCTTCTGTAGCAGTTCTTCTGATCATCACTTATATTCCAGCAGTTTCCACTGCACTTCCGAAGGCACTTGCAAAAGAGGGCTCCTACACAGGAGACCAGTCTTCTGACACAGGAAGCACATCTTCCAAGGATGCAGGAGATGGCAGTGATTCCTTTAACACCATCGCAGATTACAGTGACCTTGACTGGCCGGAGATGACATGGAACTTCGCATGCTCCACAACTGAGACAAGTACATGGGCTGACGGCGGACGTAAGTTCGGCGAGCTTATGGAAAAAGCAACCGGCGGAAAAGTCAAAGTTAATGTTTACGCAGCAGACCAGCTGACAAACGGAAACCAGTCCGAGGGTATTCAGGCATTGATGAACGGAGACCCGGTACAGATCTCCATGCATTCCAACCTGATCTACTCTGCATTTGACCCGAGATTTAATGTAGTATCCCTGCCGTTTATCTATGATTCCTACGATGACGCAGATGCAAAATTCGACGGTGAGGCCGGAGACAAGCTGAAGGAGATCCTTGGTGAGTACGGACTTCACTGTATGGGTATCGCAGAGAACGGATTCCGTGAGCTGACAAACAGCAAACACGAAGTAAAAACTGT
>NZ_JBBMEJ010000032.1:0-16165 GCF_040096615.1 Blautia aquisgranensis | reverse complement strand
CACAGACTTACTAATTCCATTATTTAGGACTTGAAATGTCTGAATTGTCCCTCCACATTCACGCAATAACAAATCTAATTTTTCAAATTGAGTCATATAGATTCTCCTTTCATGCTAATATGATAATATATATTAGCATGAAAGTAAATATAAATAACGCCAATGAACAAGTTAGATTTTAAAAATATCACCGTTCTTCCATCCAGCCTTTCCATAACATCGAATTCCAATATAAATAACATGTGATAGTAATAGGAATACCATGAGATTTATCGGAATAGCGTTTTTAATCCATTCTCCAAAGTAAATTACAATAGCTGTACTCGTTATCGCCACTATGATCCTGAGGATATCCCAGCAATATTTCCGGTAGATTTTTCCAACCTGATAGCCAATCCCAACTATCAGTAATCAGGTTATTATAAATAAAATTCCCATAACAATAGCTACGATCAGCCAGTACATAAGCCCGGAAAGGATACGGTTAGGTATTCCGCTGCTTAACTGTCCGAAAGAATCTGCACCTATGACAAACTCCCGAAACAACCTTCTGTCTGTCTCGTTGGTCAATCGCTCCTCTGTTTGCCTTAATCTTGTCCGCAATGCTTCGATATTCTCGACTCTGTTTTCGCTGTTCAATTTCTCGTTCAAGGTCAGCGATTCGCTTAGCTGCTTGTTCAGTTCCAAAATTATCTGGTCTTTCTGATCCAGTTCGTCCTGCATCTGTTCTGTCATTTCCCAGCAGCACTGTGACTGAGCATGTTCTCATCAAAATAAATACTGATACCCAGAAAATCACATATCCCCAGGATGCAAGTTTGTTATATTCTTTCTCTGCATAATAAACTTCCCCATGGAATCCCCACAATTCCATACTTTCGTATAATGCAACTGCCCGATCCATGCTTCTTAAGAGTAGCTGCCCTAAAAAAATGGGAGGTTTCACTTACCTCCCATTTCCCAAAGAATCCTTTTATTTCAATTTTTATAATGTTTCAAGAAAACGCATGAATGCTTCTCTTCCCTCGGTCGTACATTTGTATACTCCTGCATCTTCCAGAACATGGGTAAATACGATTCCAATCTCTTTCTGAAGAATGCCATGGATGTTTTCTTTCGTGATTTCCGGATATTTCGGAAGGAACTTCTTAACCCACTCTGCATGTTTCTCAATCTGTTCATTTGAAGAAATATCTTTGCCTTCGAGAATATACTCTTCCAAAAGTTCCATCTCACCTTTTAATCTGGCCGGAAGAACTGCAAGGCCCATAACTTCGATCAGACCGATATTTTCCTTCTTAATATGATGATATTCTGCATGCGGATGGTACACTCCCAGCGGATGTTCTTCTGTTGTGATGTTGTTCCTTAATGTCAGATCCAGTTCGTAGGTATCACCTACTTTACGTGCAATTGGTGTAATTGTATTATGTGGTTCTCCATTGGTCTCAGCATAAATAAATGCTTCTTCATCGGTATAGCCTCTCCATACTTCCAGCACATGTGTTGCCAGGTCCACCAAGCGATTGGAATCTTTATGACGAATACGAAGCACAGATAATGGCCATTTTACAATTCCAGCCTCTACATCTTCAAATCCCGGAAGTATTACATGCTGCTCAATTGGTGCTTTTGCCATTGCAAATGCGTAATGTCCACCCTGGAAATGATCATGGCTTAGGATCGAACCGCCTACGATCGGCAGGTCTGCATTAGATCCAAGGAAATAATGTGGAAACAGTTTTACAAAATCAAACAGTTTAATAAATGCATTTCTCTCAATTTTCATTGGCGTATGCTGGCAGTTAAATACAATACAATGCTCATTGTAATACACATACGGAGAATACTGGAATCCCCAAGGAGTATCATTGATTGTGATCGGAATAATCCTGTGGTTCTGCCTTGCCGGATGATTAACACGTCCCGCATATCCTTCATTTTCCGGGCAAAGAAGACATTTCGGATAGCTTCCGGATTTTACATTCCTTGCCGCGGCAATTGCTTTTGGATCTTTTTCCGGTTTGGACAAATTGATGGTAATATCAATCTCACCGTATGGACTGTCTACCTTCCACTTTTGATCCTTCTCTACGCGATATCTGCGGATATAATTGCTGTCCTGACTCAGTTTATAAAAATAATCGGTTGCTTCCTTTGGGCTTTCTTTATATTTATCCCAGAATTCTTTTTGCACCTGGCCCGGACGCGGCATCAGACAGTTCATTAATCTGGTATCAAATAGATCCCGGTATACAATACTGTCTTCGATCAGTCCTCTTTTTACGGCTTCGTCCAGCAATTCGCCCAATGTTGCTTCAAGATTAACAGTTTCCTCAATGTTGTCCGGTTTCTCATAGTCATCCTCATGAAAAACGTCCAGCAGAAGATTTGTTGTGTAATTTCTTTCACATTCTGGTGTCAGACCTGTTGTAATCCCATACTGTACCAGTTTTGCAATGCTTTCACTTAACATTTTTCTTCCTCCTGTGCTTCATTTTTAAATTTATATTTTTGGTAACATATATACCGATTTCCCTGATAAGTCAGCATACCTCGATCGCCTTTTTCCAATTCACGAAAATCTCCCTGTTGCATTTGGAATTCCATCAAACTTCCATCTGTCATCTCAAATACAACGCGAAACCAAGGTACATGTGCTTCAGACTGCATATGGGTATAGATTCCTTGCTTCTTTTCAACTACAGTCGCATCAACAGATTCAACTGCCGCACTGCTGTTATTGCCAAAACTTAACAACATTTTGGTAAATACAAACATCATGATTATGAGTGCTGCTATACAGATTATAAATGCCATCCTATTTCTCCATTCCAGATATTTCATCCTGGGTCTGACTTATATATTGTTCATGATAAAGATTCCGGTATTCCCTTGACGTTACTTTATATCTTTCACGAAATACCCTGTTAAATGTCCTTTGGCTCTCAACTCCTGCATCCAGGCAAATGTCTGTGATGCTCTTACCAGTACATTCCAATTAATCTCCTGCAAGTTTTGTCTACTTTTTCTTCCCATTTGGCAAGTAATATACGTCTTCTGATATTATAATGTGCTTGTAAGATAAAGAAAGGAGGAAAACGAAATGAAAAGATTTAAAGCATACGTCAACTACCTCATGAACTTCTATGCCAACTACTTCAGAATTTACCGCTATATGTAAAGGACATTCCTGCCATCACAGGAATGTCCAATACGGAAACCCAGTTTCAATGGTTTCCCTTATTATACTCTAATTTAGTTGCATTTGTACATGAACAGGATTCTCGAAAACATAGACAAAATTGAACAGAATTATGAAAATACTCTTACCAAGTTTTTTGATTTGTAAACCATTTATTAGCAGACGGATCCGCCAATGCTGAAAACGGATAGGCCGTTTTCCTTTCAGCTTTCAATTTGTCCAATTAATATTTCCATACATCTGATGGATTTGCATTTTTCATCCTCAGCATTCTTTGAAGCTGCTCTTCTGTAAACCACAGATCGTGCAGTATTTTTCCGAAATATAGAGGCTAGATATCAGACCGCTTCATTGCAATTATAAACTGTTGATTTACCAAGATTATTTACATATACGGTAATCAAGTCGCCTTTCTTAAGATCCGGCTTTTCCCATACCAAACGGCTTTTATGATAATACACTTTATCATGATATGTAAAACTATATAAAATCCTGTATGGAATCTGTCTTCTATATCTTGTGTATTTTTGTAAATATACTTTTTCTACCAAGCCCTTCACTTTTGTACCATTTTCGATTAATTGTAAATGTAATTTATCAAGCTTTGCAGTATAAATTCCCAGAGCAGCACTTATTATACACAAAAGCACTCCCGTTATAGAAAACACAGTTGCCAACATATCTGGATTCTGAATGCCTGAGTTTACTGCTGGTTTTAATATCCCAAGAAAACTTAAGACACCGGAAACAAGAAAGAATATTCCTATCCAAAAGAAGATAACTCTCAATAAATCTTCTGTATAATTAAGTTTTTTCATATTTATTTTCTCCACAAGCATTCCATCAAAATTTTTTATCCTGTTTCAATCATATCTAATTTTACTTCAATTTAGTTAAATCCTCTAAATACATTTCTGTATGTCCACACTCTGGACAGACTGCAACTTTAACATCATCTATAGTTGTCGTTTTTTGTTTTTCATCTACATCTACAACGATCCCATAGCCACCGCCATTAACTTTAAGTCTTAAATCCGCTCTCATGACTGTTCCACACTTTTCGCATTTTCTCATTGCTGTCCTCCAAATATATGTTTCGCTTTCCTATTTTTCTTACTATATAATAGCAGACAAAATATTAACCACTGAATGATCTACCGTTCATACGATGCAATGATTTCCTTACTATCCGCTATTTTATAATCAAGCGTTTCCAAATTACCAATCAAATCAAATGTCATATCCGCATTAATTTGCAATTCATCTTCAATCTTAACTGCAGACGGCTCAACTTTTAGAAATACTGTTAATCCATAAGGCTTCGTTTCAGACTGTATCTGTATGCTATCATAAGAATATCCTTCCGGATACTCTTGCCCACTTACAATATTTATAACATTCGAAGAATCTCCTACATAATCTGTCTTGTACTGTGACAGGTCAGGAATCTCGTACAGTTCTTCTTTTCTGCCACATGCAGAAAGCAATATTGCTGATACCGTAAATAAAATAATTGGAATTACTTTTTTCATCATAAACCAGCTCCTCTTCACACTTTGATATAAAACAGCCTGCCCAATGAACCAGAAACTGCCATATATTTGCTTCTTTATTTATAGATCAGCCTTTAAACAAACGAAGCATAAATCATAAAAATTTCTGCAATCAAAATAATTCCTAAAACACAATCAATCATCAGGTTATATTGACCAACTGTTAGCCAAGTTTTCGAATGCATCAGAACATACTTTACACTTTTTATACCACTCAAGATTGTAACAGCCAGAAGGAGTATCGGCATTAAAAAAATTTCTATCTTATTACCAAAGTCATCTGCGACTCCATTCCCAGCAAAGTGAACGGGAATAATCTCCGGTAAGAAAAAGAAGCTTATTATTGCAATCGCAATGCCAGCGATGCAAATTCCCCATGTTAATTTCCTGCTGCTTATACCATCCATAACAGTGCCTCATCTGGAACGATATCTAGTAAATATGTTTCCTTAGAAGAAATTTTTTCAAGAAGTTTTTCCAGTAAATTTTCTTCCTTACCTTCTGCTATTGGCAGAAGTTCCTTATACAAAACCGTAGGAATTCCAATAGAATACTTTTCTTCCTCATATACGAGAGAACCAAATGTCCAGTCTTCCTGTTCCTCTGGGCCTAATTCCACAATCAACTCAACAATCGGCAAATAATGACACATTTGTAGGAAACTTAAATTAACTTTTATCCGGCTTTCCTCGCCCTCTGGATCTTTTTCTATTATCTCTATTTTATCCTTTCCCGTTACGGTCATTACAATTCAAAGAATTGAAAATCTCAATATTCGTAAGAAACAATAATCTTTCTGCAGAAATCACAATTATAGGCAGATATGCGGTCTCCAGATATCCTTGCTGCCAACTCTGGATCCGTATTTAACCGCAAACTCTCAGAGCCTTCTTTCCACTCCAGTCCTGCCCCTGCACCAACCGCATGCAACTGACCCTTTCGCATTTTTCCTTCACAATATGGACATCTCATATTCACGTCATCTCCTTTAAGTAATTAAAGTTCCTCTTGTTCCCGAGAATTATCCTGTTCCTGGATAGCTTGTATATCTTCTTTCGAATATAATTTTTGCCTAAATGTTCTTTTCTATTTTTTCTCGTTTCATACGTTCTTTCATCAATAAAACAAATTGAACGGTCCATATTACACACGCTGCAAAACACCCGATTCCACTGTATAATAAATCTATGGCTGCACCGGCTACAAATGGCAGTGCCATCCACATCATCTTGTTTCCATATACTCTGCACATTTCTTTTTCATCATACTGTTTTCGTTCTTCCTTAGATTTCATATTATAGCCAGACAAAAATGCAGCGGCCTTTCCATTTGATTTTACAAAGCAGATTCCAAATAAAAACATAATCACTGCCATTCCCAAATCAAAGATAACACAGATTATCATTGCAGACACCTCACTTCCCGCTCTGGCTATCAAATAAAAAAAGCCAAACACAACAGTAAAACTTATTATGTTTGGCTAGGTCAACTTGTTATTTTTTTATCACTTCTTATGGTTGTATTATACTATATATTTCTCTATAGTAAAACAATTTTTTATATTATTTTTTATTTTAATATTATATTTCTACTATCATCAATTTTTCAGATATTTCCAACGCATAAACAATGCTATTAGCTCATCATAGGTCTGTGTTGCCACAAAGAAACGCTGCTCTGAAAATCAAAGCCGTCGTTCCAAATTGTCTGCTTTTTCTTTTGCCGTCGTGCGGCAGATAATCAATTCGTTCTATTTTGAACTTCTTTTATGCTACCTGATGTCTGCAATAGGAATGAATCGCCAAGAATGCAAACACAAATAATTCCATTCCTACCGAAAGCAAAATAATCTGCGGTGTCCAGAAACTCATTCCACCGATATTCAGATAATTGAAATCTGCAAGCTGAGAAAGGAAATTGTTCTGCATACCAATTCCGGCAGATGGAAGTATGGTGGAGAGCCATGTTGCGCCCATCGCCACATAAGCCAAAAGCGGCATGAGAAGAACTACAATAGAGATCAGCAAAACTGTCAATGTGTCTTTACATTTTGCAGACAGGAACAACGTACAGCTAACCGTTGCTAATACAGAAAGTAAGCCCGCTGCTGCGAGAATTATCTGCAACTGCCCCAGATTGATGTTTGGCAGGTTAATGATAGAGTATCGCATCTGAAACGATGTTTTTAAGCAATCCGTCCCGAACGCTGCATCCAAAATCAGAATTTGTACCGTGATCCCGACAAGGAAAGTAACAACGAAAAGTGTAAATGCCGCCAGAATTTTGGTAATTGCTAATTGTTTACGCCCGTATTTGGTAGTTCGCAGGATGCTGTCACCGCCCGTTTGATATTCTCCGGCAAAAGTAGGTGCTGCGATTGCCACACACAAAATAGCAAGGAACAAAATATAAAACTCAATATAATCAAATGCATCTTTAGAAATTCCAGAATGAAGATAAAAAGGCGTATCAAGTTCTGAATATTTTTCAAGAGCTTTCTGTTGTGCGGTTTCGTTTTCTCTTTGCTCATTCCGCATGACATCCTGTAAATGTTCTGCGCACTTTTCATAATAGGCTCCGTCAATGTCATTCGGGTCAATATCCATTAAATCAGCACCAATGCCTGTTAATGGATCAGCAAACGCTTCGGACAGACCCATCAGCAAGTGACGGAACGGGACGATTTTTTCAATATATACAGCCAGAGGAAAGCCATCTTCCTCGACCGGCCCATATTCTCGAACGCAGCTTTGATAAGTTTCCAAAGCCGATTTGATCCTATCCGGGGTCACTTCACCAGCGAATGTTTTATATAAATCTTGTTTGTACTTGATAGCTGCCAAGCCATCTAATTCTGTAACCGTGCCATCTTCGTTTGGACGATTAATACCCTCAAATGAAATAGGCAGGTATGCCATGGCTACGGAAAGCAAAAGTGCGATTGCAAGTAAAATCAGGGTGCGCCGTGACTTCAAAATACGTTTTAGTTCAAATCTAAAGAGCCGCATATTATCTGTCCTCCTTTTCCAAGTCTGTCTGCGGGAACAACCACAGATACAGATCTTCCAATCGTGGCTCCGTTGTAACAGACCCATCAATTTCCGAATGTTCGGACAGATAACGAATAGAAACCTGATTGTGATCTTCGCCTCGCTGATTGATAATGCGCAGCCGCATTTCACATTCCGGCAGCTTTGAGGTCGGAATTATGCAATTCCAAACCTTGCCCTCAATCCGCTTGACAAGTTCTGCGGTAGTTCCGACATCAACAATTTCTCCGGCTTTCATAATTGCGTTGCGCGTAGAAATATATTCTATGTCAGATACGATATGGGTGGAAATCAACACGATTCGATCATGCGAAAACTCGGAAATGAAATTCCGCAGACGCACGCGCTCTCCGGGATCGAGTCCTGCTGTCGGTTCGTCCATGACAAGTATCTCCGGGTCGTTCAACATAGCCTGCGCAATACCAACACGACGCTTCATGCCGCCTGACAGATTGGAAATTTTTTTCTTTTTCACATCGGAGAGCGAAAGAAAGTCCAACAAATGATTGATCTTTTTGGTAGTTGCCCTTGTAGGAATATCTTTCAGCGCAGCCATATACTCCAAATAATCTTTGACCGTAAAATCCCGGTGATACCCAAACTCCTGCGGCAAAAAGCCAAACTTGCTTCGGTAGACTTCACCTAACTCTCGAATGTCTTTTCCGTCATAGTAAACCGCTCCGTTGGTTGGTGTCATAATATCAGCAATCATGCGCATGAGCGTGGTTTTCCCTGCACCATTCGCTCCCAAAAGTCCCCAAATGCCGGGAGTCAATGTCAGATTGACATCATTTACTGCTGTTTTGTCTTTGAACTGCTTGCTTAAATGCTCTATTTTCAGTTCCATGCTTACACTCCTTTCTTTTGCTTCGGCTGAACAATAAAAAGCCCTTGTTCGATAATCATTGTACCGAACAAAGGCTTTTCAATCTCAAAAAATATACGCTTAAATTCCTAAGTAATTCCTAAGATCACATTCTTATTTTCCTAAGCGGAAAGGGGTAAGGTAATCACAAAGTCTATAGTTTCGTTTTGACTGGATGCAGTAATCTTTCCACCATGTAAATGTATAATTTCTTCCGCAATAGAAAGACCAAGTCCCGCACCACCTGTATTAGAAAGCCGAGCATCATCCAAGCGATTGAATTTTTCAAATATACTGTTAAGCTGTTCCTGTGGAATTGTTTTTCCACGATTTTCAAAAGTGATCTGAATATCATGCTCTAACCGTTTGGCGGATATAGTAATCTCTGTCTGCGGGTAGCTATATGACGCTGCATTTCGTAAAAGGTTACTGAAAACTCTCGCCAGCTTTTCGGGATCAGCGTTCACAGATAAGTTATCCTCCGCAGTAAATACCGCCGTGTTACCATTTGCAGAGAGTGTCGGGTATATTTCATCTATTACCTGCGCAATCAAACAATGTAAATCTACATTTTCTTTTTTGATAATGACCGTATGTGCATTGTACTTGGTAATTTCAAAAAGTTCATTGATGAGCTTTTCAAGGCGTTCAGCCTTATTCAACGCAACTTTTACATACTTTTCCTTTTGCTGTTCAGGTATGTCAGGGGCTTCATGGAGCAGGCTCAAATAGCCGATTACCGTTGTGAGAGGGGTGCGTATATCATGTGCCAGATACATAACAATTTCATTTTTCTTTTCTTCTGCCTGCTTTGCAGCCTGTTTGCTCAACAGAACAGACATTTTGATTTGATTGAGTTGTGCCTCCAATTCTTTCAGTGGGTCAGACAATGATACGGTATGATTGTTCTGCTCATAGACCGTTTGGGTCGCATCAATTACTTCATCCAGATAGTCCCACGGTTTTTTCCAATAGTAATTGAAAATACATACAAAGCCGATCATCAGATACAAAATAAAAAGCAGATCGAGCCGCCAGTAGAGCCATGCAAAAATACCGTTGTCAAATTTTGAAAAGATGTAGTCCAAGATAAGGGTCAAACCATATCCAACAACGGTATAAACCAGCAATGATAGGTATAAGCGCACTTTAAGGCGCTTTTCTGTTGTCATTTCTTTCTTCGACATGAGAATACACCTCCTATCGATTAGCAAACAGAAGAAAGCCAAGTAGGCCAATCACGACAACACTTACTATGCCTGCCAGAATGGAAAACAGTCTGTTTGCTTTTATTCTATTTCCGATTAACCGAGCCGTCATCGAATATACAGCAAGTCCCAAAAGACCACCTGCCGTATTTGTGAGGACATCGGTAATATCAGAACGTCCGACTGCTAAGATATACTGCATAGTTTCCAATAAAAAACTTGTTCCGGCAATCAGCATGAACTTCACATATAATTTTGTTCTTGGCAGAAGCATTTGAAGATAAATGCCCATAGGAACAAAAATCAAGAAATTTTCGAGTACCTCTGTTAAGTGAAATGCTGCGCCAACTTCTTTGTCATAGTGAAAAGGAATAAGGTTTATACTTCTTACTTTATCCAGATCACTGATTGAAAACTGTAGTTTGAACAGTATGATCCAAACCAGAAGTGCCAGATAAATTAAGAATAAAATGGTTACGAAGCAATTTGATTTTCTTTTCATAGCGTACTCCTTTCGCTTAAATTTTGTAGCCAACACCCCAAATCGTTTTAATATACTGCGGAGTATCGGAAGTATCTTTCAGTTTCTCACGCAGATGCCGGATATGCACAGTAATTGTGCTGCTGTTTTTAGAGTAGTATTCATCTTTCCAAACTGCATGAAACAGTTCCTCAATGCTTACAACATTCCCAGCACTTTCCAAAAGAACCTGGAGGATAGAAAATTCTGTCGGTGTCAGAGAAACCGGCTCACCGTCTAACAGACATTCATGGGTCTGCACATTCAGGCACAATTTGTTATAGGAAAGTTTCGATGGAACTTTTTCTGTGATGATACCGGGCGAATATTTCTTGTAACGTCTTAACTGTGCTTTCACTCTGGCAACTACTTCAAGTGGGCGAAAAGGTTTTGTCACATAATCGTCCGCTCCCAATGTCAGCCCCGTTATTTTATCCGTTTCCTCAATTTTAGCCGTTAGCATGATGATTGGATAAGTGTATTTCTTTCGGATAAGCTGGCAAAGTGAAAAACCGTTCATATCCGGGAGCATAATATCCAGAATGGCAAGATCAATGTCACCGCTTTCAATACACGACATGGCATCCGTTGCGCAGTAAAATTTATGAACGACGTAATTTTCGTTTTTCAAGTAGACCTCCAACAGATCCGCTATATCTTGCTCGTCATCTATAATTAGTATCTTTTCAGACATATTTTCAACTCTCCTTTTTGCTTGTACTCGATTAAGTATAACAAATACAGCATATAAATTCACAATGGATTGCATGCGAAATTATTAAGATTTTCCTAACTTTTTTCATGCTAATATGATAATGCACATTAGCATATTAGCATGAAAGTAATCACAAATAACACCCATGAACAAATTTAATTATAACAATGTCCCTTTGCAAATGCTTGTTTTATTGCTTTCATTATGGAATACTATCGAAAATAGACATTTTTTTGTGCAAAACCACGAACTTGTCCATTTATAAGAAAAAGAATAAATTATTAGGGATATTTTTGATTTCTGCACGTCTAATAGATGTAAAGAAACTGCTGGCTGGCAAAAAAAGAGGTGGTGTTTAAATGACAAAGGAACAACTTGGATCTCTGATCCTGGATTCAGAAAGACAATTATATTCAACTGCAAAAACAATTTTATTTAGTGACTATGACTGTGCAGATGCTATTCAGGAAACAATTGTGAAGGCTTTTTCCAACGTCGGTACATTAAAAAACGATAACTATGCCCGGACCTGGTTAATCCGTATCTTAATCAACGAATGTTACAGCCTTGTGCGAAATCCAGTAAATTTATCCCATTGGAAAATCTAGCTGACAGACAGGAATCGGAATCAGAAAAAACAAAGAATTACAGTGAATTGTATACAGCCGTAAATTCCTTAAAAGAGGAACTGCGTTTACCCGTTATTCTATACTATATAGAAGATTTCAGTGTAAAAGAAATCGCCCAGATCCTTGAAATATCGGAAGGTGCCGTTCAAAAGAGACTTGCAAGGGCAAGAGGAAAATTAAGGCAGGAATTACAGGAGGTGTCAATATGAGATTAGAAGATATGAAAAACGATATTCCCGAAACACCGGATTTTATCCATAATATGATTCGAAATGAGGTGGCAAAGCAGCTGGCGGATAATAAAGTGTCGAATCTGCGAACAAGAAAACGATGGACAGCTCCGAAAGTTGCCGCAGTGGCAGCTGCGTGTGCACTGGCAGTTTCCACGGCAGTATATGCAGGAGTAAATCTGTATCACTGGTTTTTGGAAAAACAGGGTTCTTATGGTGTTTCAGTCAAAATTGATGCTGGTGATGCAGCAAAGAAGACCGTACTTCCAGATGAAGTCCCAGAGGTAGATCTGTCTGCTAAATATGTTCCGGAGGGCATGAGCTGGATTGACGAGTACCATCTCCAATATCCTGAGCATGACATGACTGGCGGGTTCAGTTTTTCATTTGTCCTGTTGGATAAAAATGATCTGGGACAGGTAGTACAGGATCAGAATGTTATTGATAGTGAAGAGCGTACATTTGGGAAATACCAGGGGATATATCTCAAATATAATAGCATTACCGAAAGTGGGGCTCTTAACCAGAGAATTTATCTTGTCTGCTCGGATTTATATCGTGTGCTTATGATCTACATCGGAGATAACGTGCCAAAGGATGAAGCCATAAAAGTTGCAGAGAATCTTGTGATTGAGGGAAACACGACTATGGTAAAGACCGCCGGATTGCCTACATGGAGCGGAGAGATGATATCTGAAAAGACAGAAGCTGATAATGATGAAATAAGTACTTCTGTAAATGAGAAAAAACTGCCCATTTACCAAATTGGTGACACCTTTGATCTGGATGTGATTGGTGAAAACACAAATGGTGAATATCTGGAAAAAATGATTTCTGCAAAGGTAGATTCTGTTCAAATTTCTGATAATCTTCAGCTTCTCGATCCGGACAAAATACCACAAGAATGGGCGGAAGCCATTGATGCTGATGGAAAGCTATCTACAAACATATTGAATTATGTGAAATCTGGCGACGGAATCGATTCCCTGGATGAAATTGTGAAGTCAGAGGAGGTAAATCAGAAACTGGTCTATGTTACAGTTACCTATATCAATCATTCAAATGAGGAAATCGACCATATGCTTTATCTTGGTGCTTTACTGACCCTGACTAAGGAAAATGGAAAAATACAGCTTTACATTCCAACAGAACAAGCCGGCGATGGCTATGACTACATTAGTTGGACCGGCGTGGCAAAGACTGGAGAAATGGTATATTATAGTGTCTCTGAAAATTATGGCAACGGTGGAAACTATATTTCCTCTATAAAGCTAGGCGAAAGTGTACAACTGAACATGGCCTGGATCGTAAATGAAAGCGACCTCAAAAATCTGTATTTGAATGTGACTGGAGACGGAGCTTCATATGAGTTCTCTGAATATATACTGAAAAAGGGACTAGTAGATATTCGCAGGCGCGTGAAAATGTGTCTGCTCTGCGACGGCTTTTTTTCTTTTGCCGTCGCGCGGCAGATTAACATATGAAACTATAATTCATTGATGGTTGCAGTAATCGACATATTGCGAATTCGTTTTGCCGGAGCATATACAGCTGCGATTGCCGCAATCGAGACAAACAGAAGAATAACGCCCAAAGAGATAATTGGAAACTGCCACACTGCAGATGGAAAATGCCTTGCAATAAGGAAATCATACAGCGATTTGCTAAGCGGCAAGCCAATAGCACAACCAACAACGCACCCCAAAACAGCATAGGTGAATGCTTCACAAGCAATCATTTTCGTCATTTGCCGTTCATCCATTCCTACTGCCCGCATAGCTCCATATTGCTTCATTCTGGCAGACACACTCATGGAAATGCTATTGACAATGTTCATTACCGTTACCAGTGCAATAATTGCCAAAAACGCATAAACACAGAAAACAAAAGCCATATAAGTTCCCGTAGTGCGCTCGTCGCGTTTGTCTCGAAAGCTATATGTTTGATCTACGGAATTCTGGATTGCCTGAACATTTTCGTCCGTAACATCTCCCGTTGTTTGTATCAGCACAAGAGAATAACCTTCCTCTCCTGTCAAACGGACAAATGTTTCATCAGAGGTAATCAATGTGAGTTTTCCATTTGTCAATCCATTCTCACTAAATGGGTCGTTTTTTAACAGTCCGGCTATGGTAAGGGTTTCATCCCCAATCTTAACAGTGTCACCGATTTTCCATGTGCTGTCCTGATCGGATGTTGTCAAAACAAAATTGCTGTCCCCAAAAACTTTGGACAGATCACTCCCCCTTTTCAAAGCACTGTCTTTTTTCAGACATTGTAAATCAAAATCATCATAAGAAATCATGTCGGTTGTACCGGAAAATCCGGTATCGCTATTTAATCTGGCAGGAACATCAAATGCACTACGCCGCCCGTAAACCTCTCTCACTCCATCCATTGCACGGATGGATGTAAGCAATTCCCGAGGAATCGCATTACCGTCATCACTTGCAATATCAATATCTGATGTGGCAGCTGACTGAGGTATCAAATAATCCACAAAATCGATCATAACGGAAAAACTCAAAAATAAGATGATACTAAGTGCAAAAGAACCTGTCATCAGGAATAACTTTTTCTTCCCAGAGACCGCATGGTCGATACCGAGAAGCGCTTCAATCTTTCCGAATCCTGTATACTGGCAATGATGCATTGTTTTTCCGTGGTCTGCATTTCCAGACACCGCTGTGATAGGAGATACCTTCGCGGCATGTTTCGCCGGAGCATTTGCGGCGATCAGTACAGTAATCAGTCCAACAAAGATACCGCAGACAATGCCAAAAATACTGATACCAAAGAGGGGAATATCAGAAAATTCTTCTCTGACTACAAAGCGTAGTACCGCACATAGCCCCCATGTTGTAACAACCCCTAAAATAAGACCGATGGGTACAGCCGTTTTGCACCAGTTCAATGCCTCCAGACGAACAAACCGAATAATCTGCTGCTTACTCATACCAATGCAACGCATCATTCCAAAAAATTTAGTTCTCTGGGCAACGCTACTGTTCATGCTGCTGGAAATCATCAAAACGCCTGCAATCAAAATCAGCAGGAACAGAACAACCGCAACAGAAAGAAGGGTTTGCCCCATGGAACTGCCGAGCAAGTCTCCAATAGAGAAACTTCCATGCTTACCAACCAATCGGGCCTGTTCCATCCGAAAACCCATTTCTGCCATACTGAATACTGCTGTTACCATAAACACAGCAAATACAATGCAAAGCAGCGTCATACGATTTTGTCGGCGGTGAACTTTAGCGGAGATGGGAATAAGACTAAGATAGCTTTTCATTCACGGCACCTCCCAAAATCAGTCAAAGTACCATCCGATACCTGTAATACCCGGTCTGCCGTTTGCGCAATACTGCGGTTGTGGGTAATCATAATGATGGTCTGCTCGTATTTTTTCGATGTTTCTTTGAGCAATGCTATGACCTCACTGCTGCTTTGTGAATCCAAATTTCCTGTTGGCTCGTCTGCCAGAATCAGAGAAGGACGGGTAAGCAATGCGCGGCCAATCGCCACTCTCTGTTGCTGACCGCCGGAAAGCTGACTGGGTAAATGATTACGACGATCTTTCAAATTCAAAACCGTCAGCAGTTCCTCCAAATATCTCTTATCCGGCTTTTGATAATCCAACAACAGCGGAAAAATAATATTTTGTTCCACCGTCAACTCTGGGATAAGGTTAAACGCCTGAAAGATAAAGCCGATATTCCTGCGTCGAAATACCGTCAGTTTTCTGTCATTCATGGAAAAAATATCCTTTCCGTCAATCAATACCTTACCCGACGTAGGCGTGTCCAATGCGCCGATCATATTCAGCAACGTACTTTTACCAGAACCGGATTCGCCAACGATTGCCACATATTCTCCTTTGGGAACAGAAAAACTAACATCTTTCAAAGCCTTGACTGTGGTTTCTCCGCTGCCATAGGTTTTACAAATATTTTTGACTTCTAATAAGTTCATCGTGCAAACACCTCTTTCTCAATGATTTTGCTGTCGTAAACGGGTAAACTTTCGTTCCTGTCTACGATGGAAAGAATAGCACCCTAATATTACTGTAGCCCTACAACCAGCCTACAATTTTGTAGGAATTGGGAAGTTCTGGTCCTATGTCAAGATTTAGTACAAGTTAAAATGAGAAAATTCTCCCCATTTTAACCTGCCAGAAGCTCAGCCTC
>NZ_JBBMEJ010000031.1:0-17275 GCF_040096615.1 Blautia aquisgranensis | reverse complement strand
CTCCAGCAGAACACAGTAGAGGGCGAGGAGAACCCGTTACCGGCAATTGATGCAGCCAGCGTACAGGAAGTACAGCCATACTGCTCCATGTGGGATGCGATCTATGACTGTCTGTTCTTCTGTATCAACCAGGACGTTTACGATGCACTGACACCGGAGCAGCAGGCCGTTGTTGACGAGTGTGGTCAGAAAGCAGTTGAGTATGAGCGTTATATCAACCGTTCCGGTGATGACGAGATCAGAACACGCTGGGCAGAGAAAAACGGTGTGACCTTTACCGAGAAGGAAGACATGGATATTGATTCCTTCAAAGAGGCTGTAGACGGTGTAGACGAGTGGTTCGTAGAAGAGCTGAAAAACCAGGGCTATGATGATGGTGAAGAGCTTGTAAGCCTGTTTACAAAATAATCTTCATAGATTATAATAAAAAAATGAAATAGCGAAGAGGCTGTTCTGAGATAAAATTTCAGAATGGCCTCTTTTCTTTACCGGTAAATGATTATATACTAATAATCGTCCGAATCAGAAGCAGAGATCTGGAAAGCTGTGATGACCGGACAGAAAAGGAATGGTGGAAAATATGTTCAGAGAAATGCGTTTAAAAAGAGAAGCACTGGAAGAAACAGCTGTAAAGGAGATTCTTGAAAACGGAACCTCCGGTGTACTGGCACTTCAGGGGGAGGATGGATATCCGTATGCGGTTCCTTTAAGCTATTTTTATGATGGAAAAGATAAGATTTATTTTCACGGAGCGAAAAAAGGCTACAAGATGGATATGGTGAAGCAGTGTGACAAGGCTTCCTTCTGCGTGATCGGACAGGATCAGATCGTTCCGGAAGAATACACCAGCTATTTTAAAAGTGTGATCGCTTTTGGAAAAGTCCGTATCATGAAAGACGAAAAAGAGATCCGTTCTGCGATCGAAAAAATGGCAGACAAATATCATCCGGCAGGTACGACAGAAGAGCGGAATGCAGCCATTGACAGCGAGTGGAGCATTCTCGGAATGATCGGATTTCAGATTGAACATATTTCCGGAAAACAGGCCAGAGAGCTGATAAAAAAGTAAAGGAAAAAATATGATAAAGATTGATCTGATAACAGGATTTCTCGGATCCGGAAAAACAACATTTATAAAAAAATATGCCTCCTATCTTCTGAAAAAAGGCATGAACATCGGAATTCTGGAAAACGATTTCGGGGCAGTGAATGTGGATATGATGCTGCTTCAGGATCTGATGGGCGATAACTGTGAGCTGGAGATGGTTTCCGGCGGCTGTGATGCGGACTGTCACAGACGACGCTTTAAGACAAAGCTGATCGCCATGGGAATGTGCGGATATGACCGCGTGATCGTGGAACCCTCCGGGATTTTTGATGTGGATGAATTTTTTGACGCACTTCATGAGGAACCTCTTGATAAGTGGTATGAGATCGGAAATGTGATCGCTATTGTAGATGCGAAGCTTGCAGAGGAGCTTTCACCGGGAGCTGACTATCTTCTGGCTTCCGAGGTGGCAGATGCAGGCTGTGTGCTGTTAAGCAGAAGCCAGGATGCGGCACAGGATGAGATCCAGAGCACAAAGGAACATCTGAACCGTGCACTGGAGCAGATTCAGTGCAAGCGCCGTCTGGATGCTGAGATCCTGGATGGAAACTGGGATAAACTTACAGATGAAGATATGGAGAAGATACTGAACTGCGGTTATGTAGCGGAAGACTACGTAAAAGAATCCTATGCGGAGGGCGGCGGATTTGATTCCCTGTTTTTCATGAATGTGCATATGAGTGAGGAAAAACTTAAGGAGACAGCGGAGAAACTTCTGACAGATCCATCCTGCGGAGATGTTTTTCGCGTAAAAGGTTTTCTGAAAAAAGAGGACGGGCAATGGCTGGAACTCAATGCCACCCGGCACGAAACCTGTATACAGCCCACGAAACTAGGTCAGGAGATCATGATCGTTATCGGAGAAAAGCTGAATAAAGAGGTGATCGATGGATACTGGAAGTAAGCGTGAAGGGAATGCTGCACCGGAGAGATATGTTTCGGAGACCGCCTTTGAAGAGCTGCCGGAGGTGTTTCAGAAGCTGGCAGGACTTCTTGGAGAGGATCAGTTTGAGCTGGTTCCGGCAGAAGAGGTACCGGGAGAACTTTCTTATGTGAAAAATGGAGAGATCCGTCTTGTGTATCTTATGAATGATGCGGTGGAAAGTTTTCTTGTCTTTGGAAATGCAAGAATGACAGGTGTGTATAAGCCGGATTATGAAGGAGAACTTCTGGCAGATCTGAGCCGTCAGGGCAGAGAGTATATTCTGGTGGTGCATCAGGATGATACCGTAGTCACTCTGTTTTTTGAAACACTTACTCTGGAAAAATATCTCTACGATTACAGTCAGATCGGGCATTTCTGGGTACCGGGTTATGAATATCTCCGGCAGCTGGAGTATCGTCTGGCGATCCTGCGTGATAAATATGATTACATTGGTGGTGACAGCTGCAATGCACTGGAAGAGAAGCTTGCCGTTCTGGTGGAATTTCCACCGCTGAATTACTGCTGTTATCCGGCAGTGCCGGAAAAATATATCGTGCCAAGAGAAGATCCGTGGGTTCCTTCAGAAGAAGCGATCGCAGTGATGGAAGCGATCGCAGAGCAGGCAGGGGACAGAGCTTTTTTACGATGGCTTGGGCTCTACCGAAAAATTCCGTTCAAATGTGTGGCACGAAAGCTGGCAGCGATGCTTCACAGGACGAAACATATCCGGGTAACGGAGATTCTTTCCGGGAAGCTTCAGGAAGCCTGTGCAAAGTATGGAAACCGGTCTTTTGGAAAAGAGGCAGATGAGCTTCAGGAAGCTCTGATGGAAAAAGCCCGGGAAAAGCAGACAGAGCTGCAGGTACAGGGAATCGAAGCAGAGATTCTGAGAGAAGAGCCGTTTACCACAGCCAGGGATTCCCTTGGATTAAAAGTATATCTGATGGAATGGAAAAAAGGCAGGAAAGACTGTACAGTTGAAATTCACGAAATGTAACAAAACGGAATAGCGTTTATAAAGAATGTTTGTGAAGTGTTTTGACTGACAGGGATTGCTTTTTTAAGGATGCTGGGGTATAATCTAACGGAAAGAGTTAGGAACAGCCCTTTAATAGGAAAGGAGATTTTTGAAATGAAAGTAACACATATTACAGATATTGATAAATTTTTCGAGGTAATTGACAGCTGTAAAGGAAGAGTAGAGCTTGTAACAGGTGAGGGAGACAGACTGAACCTGAAATCCAAACTTTCCCAGTATGTATCTCTTGCAAACATTTTCTCCGGCGGAGAGATTCCGGAGCTTGAGATCGTTGCTGCTGAGAAAGAGGACATCGACAAGCTCATGAACTTCATGATCAATGGCTGATAAGATGAATGGATTACGGGGGTGTGAGTTTTTCACATCCCTGTCTTTATCTGTTGTCTCACTGAAACAAAAACGGGTATAATACAAAGTAGTATAAAGATGCAACCAGGGGGTATCCGTACTTCCTGGTCAAACTACGTTAAAAGGAGTGTATACAAAATGGTAAAAATTGATATTATCTCCGGTTTCCTTGGTGCCGGAAAAACAACTCTGATCAAAAAACTTCTGAAAGACGGATTTAACGGTGAGCAGGTCGTTCTGATCGAGAACGAGTTTGGCGAGATTGGTATTGACGGTGGTTTCCTGAAAGAAGCAGGTATCCAGATCCGTGAGATGAATTCCGGATGTATCTGCTGCTCACTTGTTGGTGATTTCGGTACTTCTCTTAAGGAAGTTGTTTCCAAATATAATCCGGACAGAATCCTTATCGAGCCATCCGGTGTAGGTAAGCTTTCTGATGTTATCAAGGCAGTACAGGGTGTTCAGGATGAGGTTGATATCAAACTGAACAGCTATACAACTGTTGTAGATGCCAAGAAATGTAAGATGTACATGAAGAACTTCGGTGAGTTCTTTGACAATCAGATCCAGTATGCCGGTGCTATCATTATGAGCCGTACAGATATTGCATCCGAGAAAAAAGTTCAGGAGTCCCTGGAGCTTCTTCGCAGCCTGAATAAGGATGCAGCTATCATCACAACTCCGATCGAGAATCTGGATGGAAAGAAGCTGGTAGAGGTTATGGAGCATCCGGTATCCCTGGAGCAGGAAATGCTTGAGGAAGAGCATGAGCATCATCACCATCATCATGACGGAGAGTGTGGCTGTGGACACGATCATGACCATGAGGAGCATGAGCACCATCATCACCACGATCATGATGAGGAGTGCGGCTGTGGACACGATCATGACCATGAGGAGCATGAGCATCATCATCACCACGATCATGATGAGGAGTGCGGCTGCGGACATGATCATCACCATCATCATGCAGATGAAGTTTTCACAAGCTGGGGCCGTGAGACAATTAAGAAATATACACGTGAGGGTCTTGAGAAGATGCTGGAGGCACTTTCCGAGTCTGACAAATACGGTATCATCCTCCGTGCAAAAGGAATGCTTCCTGCAGAAGACGGAACATGGATCTATTTTGATATGGTTCCGGAGGAAACAGAGATCCGTGAGGGAGCACCGGAATACACAGGCCGTCTGTGCGTGATCGGTTCCAAGCTGGATGAGCATGCACTGGAAGAGCTTTTTGGAATCGCATAATAAGAGAAATTTTTGAATCAGATTTTTTACAGAAAGGAAACAGTTACTGTCCGGTTTAACGGACAGTGACTGACAGGATAATTTATGGAAGAGACCAGAGTTCCCATTTATCTGATCACAGGTTTTCTGGAAAGCGGCAAGACCTCTTTCCTGAACTTTACCCTGCAGCAGGATTATTTCCAGATCGATGGAAAAACACTTCTCATTCTCTGCGAAGAGGGAGAAGAAGAGTATGATGTGGAAGCACTGAAGCAGCATAACACCGATGTGGAGATCATTGAGAGTGAGGAAGAGCTTACACCGGAGAGACTTGCGGCAATGGAGATCCTGTATCAGCCGGAGCGCGTGATCGTTGAGTACAATGGCATGTGGCTGGTAAGCAAGTTTGAAGAGATGGAGAAGCCGGACGGCTGGGCAGTAGAGCAGCATATCACCTGCGTGGATTCCAGCACTTTCCAGGTTTACATGGCGAATATGAAGTCCCTTTTTATGGACATGGTCCGCAATGCAGACATGGTTATCTTCAACCGCTGCGAGGAGGATGATCCGCTTCCTTCCTACAGAAGAAGCATCAAGGTGGTAAATCAGCGCGCTGAGATCATCTTTGAGGATGAGGAAGGCGAGCTTGGAGATCTTTTTGAAGACGAGATGCCGTTCGATATTGACGCACCGGTGATCGATATTCTTCCGGAGGATTACGGAATCTGGTTTGTAGATTCCATGGACCATCCGGACCGTTATGTTGGAAAAACCGTTCATTTCAAGGCACGTGCCATGAAGCCACGCGGAATGGGAAGCAAATTCTTTGTTCCGGGGAGAACTGCAATGACCTGTTGTGCAGATGATACGACTTTCCTTGGATATATCTGCAAGAGTGCTTTTGCACCGAAGATCGCAGAAGGACAGTGGGTAGAGGTTACTGCAAAGGTTGCATTTGAGAAGAGAATGGAATATCAGGGAGAGGGCATCGTGCTTTATGCAGAGCATGTGGAAGTATGCGAGCCGCTTGCTGATGAGATGGTATATTTTAACTAAACTTAAGGAGCTTTTATGTATTTGATTGCAGGTTTGGGAAATCCGGGGAAGCAGTATGAGGCAACCCGCCATAACATGGGATTTGATACCATTGACTGTCTTGTGGAGAAGCATAATGTACCCCAGGGCGGCGTAAAATTTAATGCCATGTATGGAAAAGGAATCATCGGCGGCGAAAAAGCGATCCTGATGAAACCAATTTCCTATATGAATTTAAGCGGTGGTCCTATCCAGGAAATGTCCAGCTATTTCAAGATCGATCCGGAGACAGAGCTGATCGTTATTTACGATGATATTGATCTGGAGCCGGGACAGCTCCGCGTGCGTAAGCAGGGAAGTGCAGGCGGACATAACGGAATCAAGGATATCATCCGCCGTCTCGGAACTGAGAAATTTATCCGCATCCGTGTGGGTGTGGGTGCGAAGCCGAAGGGATGGGATCTGGCAGATTTTGTGCTGGGCCATTTTTCGGACAGTGACCGCAAGCTTGTGGACGAGGGAATCCGTGATGCAGCAGATGCTGTGGAGCTGATTCTGTCTGAGGGCGTAGATGCGGCAATGAATAAATATAACAGGAAAAAGCCTAAAACTTTATAAGAATTGAGGTTTGTATGGAAGCATTTTTGCAGCCTCTGCAGGGTCTTGCAGAGTTTGACGAAATAAAAAAGCGCTGTGGCGCAAACCGCGGAATTCTTACAGTTTCCGGATGCATGGAGTCCCAGAAGGTCCATCTGATGTATGGACTTTCCGGGCTTTTTCCATATCATCTGATTCTTGCGGATGATGAGAGGCATGCGAAGGAAATCTATGAGGATTACCGTTTCTATGACAAAAATGTATATTTTTATCCGGCAAAGGATCTTCTGTTTTTTCAGGCGGATATCCATGGAAACCTTCTGATCCGTCAGCGTATGCGGGTGATCCGTGCACTTCTGGAGCAGGAAAACGTAACCGTTGTCACAAGTATAGACGGATGCATGGATTTTCTGATGCCTCTGGAGAAGATACGGAACAGTCTTCTGCATTTTAAGAGTGACAGTGTGGTGAATCTGGAAAAGCTGAAAACAGATCTTGTAGAGCGTGGATTTGAGCGTGTCGGGCAGGTGGAGCTTCCGGGACAGTTTTCCGTCCGTGGAGGTATTATCGATATTTATCCGCTGACAGAGGACAATCCGTGGCGTATTGAGCTCTGGGACGATGAGATCGATTCGATCCGAAGCTTTGATGCGGAAAGCCAGCGTTCCCTGGAAAATGTGGATGAGATCACGATCTATCCGGCAGTGGAGAAGAACGACGGAAAAGATATGGTATCTTTCCTGGATTATTTTCCGGAGGAAAAAACGCTGCTGTTTCTGGATGAGCCGAATCATCTGACTGAGAACGGAGAAGGCGTTGAGGAAGAGTATCGTCAGAGCCGTATGCACAGAGAAGAAAAAGGGGAGACGAACCTTCCGGAGCAGTGGCTCTGCAGTTTCAAGGAGGTTCAGAAAAATCTGAACAGAAGGAACTGTGTGGCAGTTTCCGCGCTTTCACCAAGGCGTTCCGGCTGGAAGATCACAGAGGAATTTGACCTTACCGTGAAATCCGTAAATTCCTACAACAGCAGCTTTGAGCTTCTGGTAAAGGATCTTCAGCAGTATAAAAGCCAGGGCTACCGTATTGCATTGCTCTCCGGCTCCAGAACAAGGGCAGAGCGTCTGGCAAAGGATCTCTCGGAAGAAGGTTTGAACGCCTTTTATAGACAGGATTATGACCGCGTCATCAATCCGGGCGAGATCATGGTGGTTTATGGCCATGCGCGAAGAGGTTTTGAGTATCCGCTGATCAAATTTGCGGTGATGACTGAGTCTGATATTTTTGGCAAGGAGCAGAAAAAACGCAAAAAAAAGAAGAAATACAGCGGAGACAGGATCCAGGATTTTGCAGAGCTTTCCATCGGTGATCTGGTGGTTCACGAGAAACACGGACTTGGAATCTACCGTGGAATTGAAAAAGTGGAGGTTGACCGTGTTGTAAAGGATTACATCAAGATCGAATATCGCGGAGGCAGCAATCTCTATATTCTGGCAACCCAGCTGGATGCGCTGCAGAAATATTCCGGAGCTTCCGATAATGCCAGGACACCGAAGCTGAACAAGCTCGGCGGCCAGGAGTGGAACAAGACCAAGAGCCGGGTAAAGGGAGCTGTCAAAAATATCGCAAAAGAGCTGGTGGAGCTTTATGCTGTCCGCCAGGAAAAAGAAGGCTACGTCTGTGGTCCGGATACAGTGTGGCAGAAGGAATTTGAAGAGATGTTTCCTTATGAGGAAACAGAGGATCAGCTTGCTGCGATCGAGGATACCAAGAGAGATATGGAGAGTACCAAGATCATGGATCGTCTTGTGTGCGGCGATGTGGGGTACGGAAAGACGGAGGTTGCGCTTCGGGCGGCTTTTAAAGCGGTTCAGGAGAGCAGACAGGTGGTTTATCTGGTTCCGACTACGATCCTTGCCCAGCAGCATTACAACACCTTTGTACAGCGTATGAAGGAGTTTCCGGTGAAGGTGGATCTGCTCTGCCGTTTCCGTACTTCTGCCCAGCAGAAAAAGACCATCGAGGGTATCAGAAAAGGTCAGGTAGATATCGTGATCGGTACGCATCGTGTTCTTTCCAAGGATGTGGAATTCAAAAATCTGGGACTCCTGATCATTGATGAGGAGCAGCGTTTCGGTGTCACTCACAAAGAAAAGATCAAGCAGATGAAAAAGGATGTGGATGTGCTGACTCTGACTGCCACACCGATTCCACGTACTCTGCACATGAGTCTGATCGGCATTCGTGATATGAGTGTTCTGGAGGAGCCTCCGATGGATCGTGTACCGATCCAGACGTATGTTATGGAGTACGATGAGGAGACAGTCCGGGAAGCCATTCGCAGAGAGCTTCGCCGTGGCGGGCAGGTTTACTATGTATACAATCGGGTCAATGATATTGCGGAGGTGGCTCTTCGGATATCGAAGCTTGTGCCGGAAGCAAGAGTTGATTTTGCCCATGGGCAGATGAGCCAGCGTGAGCTGGAGCAGGTAATGTATGATTTTATCAACGGAGATGTGGATGTGCTGGTTTCTACCACGATCATTGAGACCGGCCTGGATATTTCCAATGTAAATACCATGATCATTCACGATTCCGACAGATATGGGCTTTCACAGCTGTATCAGCTCCGTGGCCGTGTGGGCCGCTCCAACAGAACTGCCTATGCGTTTCTGATGTACACGAAGAACAAGATGCTGCAGGAAAATGCGGAAAAACGTCTCAGCGCCATGCGGGAATATTCAGATCTTGGAAGCGGATTCAAGATCGCCATGAAGGATCTGGAGCTTCGCGGAGCGGGAAATCTTCTTGGTGCCCAGCAGCACGGACATATGAATGCAGTTGGTTATGATCTTTACTGCAAGATGCTCAGTGAGGCTGTCAAGGAGGCAAAAGGAATCCAGACTATGGATGATTTTGAGACGACCATTGATCTGAATATTGATGCGTTTATCCCGGATTCTTATATCAGCAATGAATTTCAGAAACTGGATATTTATAAGCGTATTGCAGGTATTCAAAGCCAGCAGGAGTACGATGATATGCTGGAGGAGCTGATCGACCGTTTCGGAGAGCCGGGAAAAGCTGTTCTGAATCTTCTTGCCATTGCACAGCTGAAAGCACTTGCTCATCAGGGATATGTGACAGAGATCAAACAGCTTGGAAAAGATGTGCGGATCACTCTTTACGAAAAAGCAAAGCTGGATCCTGCAGTAATTCCGGCGATCCTGGCACAGTACAGGAGAGGACTGCAGTTCAAGGCAGATCAGGAGCCGAAGTTTATCCTGATGCCACAGGGAAGGCTGATCGAAGAGCTGATGAAATTTGCCGGCGAGCTTGCAAAACATGCAGAACCGCTGGAATAGGTTATGGTATGAATTCATCCACGATGATCGGTATAAAATACAAAATCCTGTGGAAAATACAGGATTTTCGACAAAATAGATGTGGATAAATTGTGAAATGTCGTGGATGTTTATGAAATTCCTTGCTCTTGAAGATGAAAGCGTTTATAATCAAATATTATGGAATAAATGCCGGACACAGGTTTTTATGGACGGGATAGATGGAGGAAGAAATGAAAAATTCAGCAAAAAAAATCGCACTTACTGCTCTTGTCTGTGTTACAGCAGCAGGCATGATGACTGGCTGCGGAAGCAAAAAGCTTGACGGTACAAAAACAGCAGTAACCGTTAATAAAGAAGAAGTATCTCTTGGTGTGGTAAATCTTGCGGCACGTATGCAGCAGGCCCAGGCTGAGGCTATGTATAAGATGTATCTTGGCGGAAACAGTGATTCCATGTCAATCTGGGATACCAAGATGGAAGATGAGTCTGACGAGACTTATGGCGAGAATGCAGTGACAACAACGGTTGAGTCTGTTGAGAAGATGTGCCTGGAGAAGGAGCATGCGTCTGAGTATGATGTAGAGATCACAGACGATGAGCAGAAGGCAATCGAGGAAGCTGCGAAGAACTTTATGGCAGCCAATACAGATGAGACGATCGCGGAGCTTGCGGTAAGTGAAGATGATGTTAAGAAATTCCTTGAACTTGAGACTTATGATCTCAAGATGAAGGATGCCATTGAGGCAAAAGCAGATATCAAGCTTGATGAGAAGGAATATCAGCAGATGGCTTTCAGCTATGCGAGCGTAAGAGTCAGCGGTGACAATGTTACAGATGATGATGCGAAGAAGAACGAGGAGAATATCCAGAAATTTCTTGATAAGCTCAATGAGGATACAACAGCAGATTTCAGCGAGATCGGTAAAGAAATTGATGAAAATATGACAGCAACGACCGGCACATGCCCGACCTATGAGGAAGGTGATGACAGTGCGACGAACGGTGACGCTTATCCGGATGATGTGCGTACAGCTCTTCGTAAGCTTGAAGAGGGAGAGGTTAACAAAGATATCATCAAGACAGATTCCATCTGGTATGTGGTAAGACTTGATTCCAAAGATGATGAGACTGCAACAGAGAATAAGAAAGAATCTCTGACAAGTACCAAGAAGGACGACTACTATAACGATACAACAGATGGCTGGAAGAAGAAAGCAGACATCAAGGAAGAGAAGAAGCTGATCAAGAAGATCAAGATCACAGATAATCACAGCTTTACGATCCAGACACCAACTCCGACACCGGAAGCGGAAGTGACAGAGACACCAGCGGCTGAGGATACTACAGCAACTGATTCTGCCACAGCAGAAGCAACCGAGACACCAGCAGCAGAGGATACAGAGGTAACTGAGACACCGGAAGCTGAGAAATAATATGTGAAAGTAAGAACATAAAAAATGAGCAGTGTACAGTAGATTTTAATACTGTACACTGCTTGTTTTTTTATAGCAGATGAATCAGTGATGCTGGTGTTCCAATTTCCTGTTATCAGATCAGTTTCAGATGCTTCAGGGCATTATAAATACCGTCTTTATCAACGGCAGTTGTCTGCCAGGTGCAGTCTTTTTCGATATCGCCGTAGGAATTTCCCATGGCAACACTGGTACCGGCGGATTTCAGCATTGGAAGGTCGTTAGGGCTGTCACCGAATGCGTAGCTGTTTTCACGAGGGATAGAAAGCCGGTCAAGCAGAAAATCCATGCCTGTGGCTTTGCTGATACTTTTCTGTGTTATTTCCCAGATTCCGTCTTCGTGCTCAAAGCGTGTATAGTGATCATCACAGAAGGTGCGGAATTTTTCCACATCGGAATCCGGAAGCATGTTGACAAGAAACTTATCAAAAGAGTAGGTGCATGCGTCTTCACGGTTGAATTTCGTGATGTCTGTCATAGGGATCTTTTTTCGCATTCTGGCACCGAAGTCGGACTGGGCAGGGGAAGCTCCGTCATACAGGATTGCAGTATTGGATTCAAACATTGCCTCGATCTTGCATTTACGAAGAAGATCTACAGTCTCCTTACAGAGAAGATTAGGGACTGTACGGAAAAAAAGCAGTTTATTATCCATGTAAATGTGAGTTCCGCATCCATATACATAGCCGTCAAAAGGAAGCTCTGCGATTTCCGGTGGCATCATTGCTTTGGTCCGTCCTGTGTTGACGAAGAGCAGATGACCATTTTCGTGTGCTTTGTTAAGGGCATCTTTTGTGCTTTCCGGAACTGTGAAAGGATACGGGGTGAGAAGCGTACCATCTATGTCAAAGAATAAGATTTTTTTATTGTTCATGTGTTATCTCCTTTTTAGAGTGACTTAGAAAGGAATTTCCTCTTCACTGTTACTTTCAGAGGATACTTCATCGGTTTTATCTGTGGTCGGGTTCAGTGCACTGACACGGATACCGTTAAGCTCTACCTCGCTTTCCATAGGAATGACTAAGCATTTACGGCCGTCAATGATGCGGGTCTCCACAAGATCAGCACGGTCCGGCGCTACATGGATCACAACATCGGGAGTCTTGATCTCGAATTTTTTTGTATTGGTGATGTTGGAAGCCACCAGGGCGGATTTTTCGCCGGCAGCCAGCTCATACCGTTCATCAAAATTTTCAAGCTTTTCATCTTCTACACCGCATTCTTCAAAAAGACGTTTAACCTCGGATTTTGTAAGAACAACGGGTTCGGGCTCATCTTTCTGGGACTCGATAAGATCATTGAGTTTTTCGTGGATCTCAAGGACTGTATCGTAAGCACAGTCATCACCAAGAGTTTCTTCCACAAGGGCGTTAAAAGAATCACGCTGACTTCCGGCTGACAGTGGTGTAGTGCATCCAAAGACTTCATCCATCATTACAGAACGGAGCTCTTCGGCATTTTTGGTGTAGTAGAGCAGTCCGTGGATATCTGTGCTGCGGTCATTGAACTGCGGGAAAAGGAAGCCCCAGTCAGGCATTTCCACCAGCCAGTCACGGATTCTATCCTCGATATTATTGGTTTCTGCATTATAATGAAGACCTGATTTAGAGAGCTTCACCGGGCAGATACTGCAGAGGATGTGATCGTAGATCTCGTCAGAAGCATCGAACATTTCCGCACCGTCAGAGGATTTTCCCGGGATATCATAAACTGCGTGAATAAGGATAATGTAGTAGTTTTCGCCGTAGTCGTAGTTTTCGATGATCTTATCATAGAAGGCTTCAGTGAGCGCATCGTCAGTGAGCTTGCTCTCCCGGAGTTTCATAAGAAAATTCTGAGTACCGCCTTCTGCTTCCTGCTCCAGAGGAAATTCCATGTTGATAAGGTTCTTGCCTACGGTACCGCTGAGAGTCTTGCGGAAGATATCAAAATATTTGAACATTTCTTCTTCTGATAAAGAAAGGAAAGCTTCCCTGAGCTCTGTCTTTTTGTTTTTTTCACCGTCAACATAACAGCCACAGATGCGCGTGATGGAACAACGATCCAGTGTGAACTGCTTTTTGATTTCTGCGATTTCTTTTTTGTTCATGTATGGTTTACCTCGGACTTTGACTTTTTTCGGTTTTTTGGATTATTATAGCACACGTGTTTGGTGTGGGCAAGATAAGGGTTTACTGTTGCTAAGCATCTGTAAGAAACTGACGGTGGCAGATTCTGCAGGTGACCTTCGTTTGCAAAAAATACCTTGTGGAATATTGCCTGTGAATGGTAATGAGAAATGAAAATGTCGAATTCTGGTGATGAAAACTTCTGGATGAGAGATGTAAAATATGATAATATAAAAATATCTTATAAGATCTGGCCTTTTTCAGGCATTCATTCTGCTTCAAAGTCTGAAGCGATTTCCAAAAAAATAATAAAAAACTGTATACAGGGTTTTCGAAAATGTGTGTTGAATGGTATAATTGTAATACCAGAAGGAGTATTAATTGAGTGACAATACGATTTTTGATGATGTTTTCCGTACGATGCTGGAAAAAATGACGTTTCTTGTAGTGCCATTAATTAACGAGGTATTTCATACGTCATATCCGGAAGATATAAAGATTACGCAGTTGCGTAATGAGTATCAGCAAAAAGATGGTGAGATCATTACAGATTCCCGATTGCTGATCGGGGATAAGATATATCATATCGAGTGTCAGAGTAAAGATGATATGACAATGTCTATCCGTATGATTGAGTATGATTTTGCGATAGCGATTGAGACTGCACAGAGACAGGGACGACGATATCAGCTGAAGCTTCCGTATTCCTGTGTCCTCTATCTGCGAAGTACGAAAAATACGCCGGATTTTCTGGAAACAGAAATAATTTTTCCAGATGGAAAAAAACATCTATACAGAGTACCAACTGTAAAATTGGCAGATTATACAAAAGATGATATATTCGAAAAAAATCTCTTAATGTTACTGCCGTTTTATATCATGCGATATGAAAAGAAAAGTCATGAGATACAGGAAAATCCGGAACTTTTTCAGGGGTTGCTGAATGAATTTGAGTCAATTCGCGTTAAACTGGAAGAAGAGATTACGGAAACAGGCAAATCGGAACTGTATGTTGATCTGATAAAACTGATCATCAGGATATCTGATTATATTTTCAAGGATGAAGAAACAGTGAGGAAAGGAGTTGGTAAGATTATGGGCGGACATGTTCTGGAACTGGAATCTGAAAGAAGAGCCAGAATTCTGGCCGAAGAAAAAGAGAAGGCCAGAGAGCAGGGGCTTGCGGAAGGAAGAGAGGAAGGAAGAGAGGAGGGAAGAGCCGAGGGAAGAGCCGAGGGAAGAGCCGAAGGAAGAGCCGAGGGAAGAGCCGAAGGAATAACCCAGGGAAAACTTCAGGGAGAACAGAGATTAAGTGTTCTGATCAACAGACTTATCCTTGACGGACGAAGTGATGAAATTTCAAAGGTTGTAACGGATCGAAACACATGTGAGCGTATGTATGAGGAATATCATCTGTAAAAATAGGAAATAAGAAAAAGAGGAAGTGAATGTATATAAAAATACAAGGCTTCCTCTTTTTGATTAAAAAATCCAAACTTTATTCCGAAAATTACAGCATGGAATATCCGTAACTGCTGACTATAGCATCGATTTTCTGACGGTTCTTACACATTGGACAGTTGTCAGAGCGATAGGAGTGATAATCTGGAATATCCCTGGACTGGAAAATAGAATGAACAGGAAGGGAAGCTACGCTGTCTATGCAGCTGTAGATCGCTGCAACGCCGCGAATCTTACCACCATAATATAAAACACTCTCGATAGCACGATTCAGGGTGGAACCTGTTGTAATGGAGCCGTTGAGGATGAGAATATTCTTATTGTTTATCATGGGCTCATAATTATCACGGAAGATCATCTGTCCTGTGCTGTTGAATTCCGGGGTGATAACATAAATAGTCTGATGTGCGTTCATGGAAAGAACGCCGGCTTTCGTCAATTCTTCGGCAAGATAAGCACCGACAACTTCCAGACCGTCCATGCAGACAATAGTATCTACCGGAATGGAAGATTCATAATTAGCAGCAAGAGCAGCAGCAATGTTCTGAGCCTCAGAACATCTGGACTTCATAGTAGTAAGATCCAGATAATGTGTAATATGAGACTGGGAAGTTACAAAATGTCCCGGAATCATTTTCAACTGGATACGGCTGTCACTGTTTGCATAAATTTTTATGATTTTGTCCTGATCCATCATAATAAAAACCTCCTGTCATTAACATGTTTGTGTGGTTGTTCAGAAGATGTGTCCTGAAGGACTGAAAAACATATTTTTTAATGTGCATATTATACCATTAATTGCAAAAAAATGGAACAATGCACTGCAAAATATACAAAAAATATTTGGAATAGAGACAAAAGATTGTTAAAAAATGACCAAGATTATAATGAACCGATGGGGAACCGATGGGGACGGTGTTTTTTGGAATAACAGGCATAAAAAGAGGAGGGATGGGAACCCATCCGGATTCCCACCTCTCCTGGTGAAAGTGAGTCATCGTTATCCTTCGATAGAGATGTATTTATCAGCGGCAATCTCTTCAGCTGCTTTTTTCGGAAGAGAAAGTCTCAGAACACCGTTTTCGAATTTAGCATGTACATCTTCGTTCTTTACGCCGTTGCCGACATAGAAGCTTCGGCTGGAACTTCCGGCGTAACGCTCACGACGGATGTAATTGCCTTTCTTATCCTCTTCGTCCTTGTCAAGACCTTTAGCAGCAGAAATAGTAAGATAACCATCTTTCAGCTGAACCTGAACCTCGTCTTTCTTGAAGCCCGGCAAATCTACGTCAAGTTCATAACCCTGATCTGTTTCACGAACATCAGTCTTCATAATATTTTTAGCATGTTTACCATAAAGAGGATTCTTGCCGTTAAAGAAATTATCTCTGAATCCAAAATCATCCATCCAGTCATCAAATAAGTTTTCTCCAAATACACTCGGGAACATCATAAGTCATTTCTCCTTTCAAATTGAAACGCCGTTCCGGTGGATCAAGAGATCCCACTGTTGTCGGTATATAGTTACCACTTCGGGTTATTCCGTTGTGGTTGTTGTTTTGTTCTCTGGAACATCCGGAAGAACTTCTTTTTTCTCTCTTCCTTTGTTCTGTATGTACTATAACACGCATTGTTAGCCAAGTCAATAGTCGAGTGCTAATTTCACAGAATGTTCATATTTGCTATGCTACTGGGGACGGTGTTTTTCGGCCTTGGTTATTGTCCCCCATGGCCAAATGAACTACAGTTTTCGTTTCCCACAGACTCCCCTGAAAGCCACTTTTCCCCGTCCCCATTGGTTTCGAGACGCAGCCTGAGATTTGCATTCACAGCTCTGATCGCTATTATAGCTGTCTGCATTGCCTGGTTTGTGAATAATACACAGGTAAGAGTGAACGGAATACAGATTTCGGCGGAGGATGATCAGCAGTTTGAAATTGCGAGTGTGGGAGAGCGTCAGAAAGTGGAAGTAGACTACTTGAAAGATGCTGAGAGCAAAAATGTTCTTTCGGATGGAACGGCAGAGGAAATATATAATTGCTATATAGATGTTGATAATGGAGAAAGAAAAGATGTATATCAAACATACTATACCGGCAGAAGCGGTGTTGCATGGCGTATGGAAGTGCAGAAAAACCTGGCACCGGGTTCGGGTGATAAATTGGAATTCTATCTGATTCCCCAAAAAACAGGCTTAAAGTCAGTGACTGTTAAATTGAATCTGAAGGGATATACATTAAAGGATGAAAAAGCAGAATTAATTAGCGATAATAAAATCTTATCAATGGGCATATTCTTCTATTCAGACACCATAATGATGAATATGGATATTATGACTGGCTGGGTGAGAAGTCAACCCTTACGTTGAAAGCTCCGAAAAGTTCCGAAGAAGGTTTTGGGAAGAATATTCCATATAAAGTTACTCTATATTGGAAATGGCCTCAATATTTTAGAAATTATATCTATACACTACTTTACAACTTTATAAATAATGCTCCTGCTTAACAATCGCCTGTTTTAAGGCATTTATTATTGATGATGATTTTATTTGGGTTTCGATATTTTGCACCAAAGTGGCAAAAAATACCTGCTGGCGTATACCCTCGCT
>NZ_JBBMEJ010000030.1:0-21031 GCF_040096615.1 Blautia aquisgranensis | reverse complement strand
TATGTGTTTCACTGTTTAGTTATCAAGGTTTTCCGCTTGTCTGTTTCTCAGACAGCTCGTTTATTTTATCTCATCTCAAATCGTTTGTCAAGTACTTTTTTCAACTTTTTTCAAACTCTTTTTTTGATGAATCTCTGTCTCGCTGACAGCTTGTTTACTTTATCATGTCTGCAAGCATTTGTCAACAAGTTTTTTCATTTTTTTGAAAAATTTATTTTTTTCAAAAAAATAACGGAGAAGGAGGGATTTGAACCCTCGCGCCGCGTTAGCGACCTATACCCTTAGCAGGGGCACCTCTTCGGCCTCTTGAGTACTTCTCCAGACTCCGAACTTATAATTTCTTATTAAATTGGAGCGCATTTCTTCTGTGTTTCATCCGAAACGCATGGTTAATTATAGCTGAACGTACTATAATTTGTCAACACTTTTTTTATTTTTTTTACATTAATTTTATTCTACTATGATAGATATGGAATCGAACAAGAGATATACTGTAGTGCTAATGGCTTTACAGCCTTTAGATCCATTAGAAAAGGGGCTGTGAAATAACAGTCATCTACGCAAAAAGAGGACTTTTCGTTCATTTTAAAAGAAAAGTCCTCTTTAAAATTTCATATTCAAATCTTAAGACACATTCTTATAATTCCTAAAATCAGCAAATGTACTGGATAAAAAAGATAATTAAACCACTTATTCTGTTTTCCACGTTCTCCATTATAAGTAAGTGTCAGGCCAAATCCAAGCAAAGCCCATGGTTCTTTGAACATGGAAAGATAGGAAAATGGAATCGCAAGTGCCTGTCGGTCATGAAAAATATAATAGAAATATCCAATCAGCACCGCATGGTGTTCATAATCTAATCCCAGATTCATTGCAGCAAAGCACAATACTGCCACAATGAGAAATGATACGAAATACCATAAAGCTTTCGGCAATGCTGCCATCTTTTCCTTGAGTACATCAATCAGCCAGATCATGGCAAGCACCAAGGCTAACGTAAACATAATATTGTTCCAGTTGACTTCAAAAAATGTAGCTGTTGTACACATATCAAAAGGAATTTCTGATATTACTCCAAATACAAGAAGTGTAATTAAATACTTCCATTTATTTTTTGTGTGGAAATAGCCTTCCACGAGAAGGAAGATGAATATTGGAAATGCGATTCTTCCTAAAATATCAAAAAAGTCACTCAACCGATTCAATGCTCCTCCATCCAACTTCGGATAGATTAACGCTTTGTTTGTGTGATCGATAAGCATAGATAGAAAAGCAATGTATTTAAGCTGCGCCCCTGAAAATATTTTTATTCTTTCTTTTATATTGTTCATAAAAAATAGTCCTTTTTTTAATTTCTTCAATTACATTCACTTATTGGGTCATCTTTACCCACCCCACTGGATATGGCGAAAAGGAACCGTTGAATAGTAGGAAGCTAAGATTGTGATAACTCTATATTACTATAGTTGTTTTGAAAAAACTATATAAAAGAAGAGTTTATGAAGCATAAAGCTTTAAAGAAAATCGAAGGAGGAAAGTCCACTCAAAGAGTGAATATACAAAAACAAAAGATTAAGGTGCAGAAACTTCATCTGGAATTGTTGGAGAAATTGCAGTAGCATACAGGTTACTGTTCACTCCCGTGTCAATCACTTCGCTGATTGACACGGAGGATGTATGTTTTGGCTTGAATGCATCTCGCCCCATCGCCAAAGGCGATTTAAAATGGCGAGATGCGTTGCTGGTCGCACATCGTGTGAACAGTAACGCATACAGCGAAAACAGAGGCTGAAATGAAGAGCTGGATGCAAATGAAAGATATATTTTTTATCAGATCAGCCAGAAATTATCTGTGCAGACAATCTTTCTGTATGTCTCAAACTTGAACCACTTATTATGGAACTCTGACTTATTATCAGTTGATTTAAACTCATCCAGGAACTGCTGGTAATCGGCATTGCTGCGGATTTCGAGGGCAAATCCTCTCTCATCCACAACAGGAAGTCCCATGAAGGCATACTTGTCTAACGGAATAATATCCAGTACCTTCTTATCACGGATCAGAACAGCCGCATTATCCTCCAGAGAAACAATATCAAAATAGCCCGGATACTCAAAGCTGTCACCCTCAACAGGCACAGTATCCCCTACATGATAAGTCTTAACCTCTTTATCCGCCTTGGAAAGCAGCGCATTTTCAAGATTGAAATAAAACTCCTCAAAAACATAACCGCCAACCTTCACATCATCCTTCTGGAAGTATGGCTTCTCACCCTCAGTATCCACAGACTCCACAACACCACAGGCCGAAGTCATATGGCTTACACGGTCGATCAGGATCAGCTCACCAAGAGTCTTATTCTTCTTAAACTCATCCAAAACAACTTTATCAGAAAGACCGATCTTGCAAAGAGCGATCTCATTCTTCTCGATAGAATCCACAGACACATGCTCACCAGTGTTAACATCCGTCTTAAACTCAATGCTCTTGATCACACCCGCGATTTTCTTGGTACCAAGCTTCACAAGATACTCCTTGCCCACTTCAAGCCTAGAATCATCCATCCATAGAAGAGTAGCATCAAAGCCCTTTGCAACAGGGATCTCATTATTATTGGTAAGAACACATCCACGGCTTACATCAACCTCTTTATCCAGCTGGATCGTAACAGCCTGGCCGGCAACAGCCTCCTCACGGTTGTCACTGCCCACTAGGATCGTCTTAACAGCCGCTGTCTCGTTGCTTGGGAGCGTTGTGATGATATCACCTACACGAACCCGGCCACTCTCGATCTGACCCTGGAAACCGCGAAATTCATGGTTTGGACGGGAAACTCGCTGAACAGGCAGATAAAACTCACTGACATTCTCAGCCTCTGAAACATCCACAGTCTCAAGATGCTCCAGAAGAGCTTTACCCGTATACCAGGGCATATTCGGAGACTTCTTCGTTACGTTATCACCCTCTGTAGCACTGACAGGAATGATCACAACATCCTGAAGTCCCAGAGTTTCAGAAAGCTCATTAATATCCTTTACGATCTCATTAAAACGGCTCTCACTGTAATCAACAAGATCCATCTTGTTAACAGCAAATACGAAATGATGAATACCCATCAGAGCGCAGATACGTGCATGACGCCTTGTCTGCACCAGAACCCCCTGCTTCGCATCCACAAGAATAATGGAAAGCTGAGCAAAGGAAGCTCCAACCGCCATGTTTCTTGTATACTCCTCATGCCCTGGAGTATCCGCAACGATAAAGCTTCTCTTATCGGTTGTAAAATAACGATACGCAACATCTATAGTGATTCCCTGCTCACGTTCTGCCATCAGACCATCCAGAAGAAGAGAATAATCAATGGCACCTCCTCTGGAACCTACCTTGCTGTCCAGAAGAAGGGCTTTTTCCTGGTCCGCATATAAAAGCTTGGAATCATAAAGAATATGACCGATCAGTGTAGATTTTCCATCATCTACACTTCCGCAAGTGATAAATTTCAGTAATCCGCTCATCCTAGAAGTACCCCTCTCTCTTTCTTTTTTCCATGCTGGCAGCTCCGCCGTCGGAATCGATAACACGTGTAGTTCTCTCAGATTCCACAGAGCTTAAAGTCTCGTCAATGATCTCATCCAGCGTCTCCGCTTCAGATTCGATACCACCTGTCAGTGGATAGCATCCGAGTGTACGGAAACGTACCTTTTTCATCTGCGGCTCCTCACCCGGGTTCAGGCGCATCCTGTCGTCATCCACCATGATAATATTTCCGTCTCTGTATACAATCGGACGCTCTTTTGCAAAATAAAGAGGAACGATCGGGATATTTTCTCTCTTAATGTACTGCCAGATATCAGTCTCAGTCCAGTTGGAGATTGGGAAAACACGGATGCTTTCGCCTTTATTGATCTCAGTATTATAAAGCTTCCACATCTCCGGACGCTGATTCTTCGGATCCCAGGCCTGCTCTGCGTTACGGAAAGAGAAGATACGCTCTTTTGCACGGCTTTTCTCCTCATCACGACGACCACCGCCAAATGCAGCTGTGAAACCATATTTCTTAAGGGCCTGCTTCAGGGCCTGTGTTTTCATGATATCCGTGTATGCGGAACCGCTGTCAAAAGGATTGATCCCCTGCTTCACGCCATCCTGATTAATGTACTCAAGCATTTCGATTCCCAGATCCTTCGCGGTTTTGTCACGGAACTCGATCATCTCTTTAAATTTCCATGTTGTATTTACGTGAAGAAACGGGAATGGCGGTTTCTCCGGGTAAAAAGCTTTCATTGCAAGATGAAGCATTACAGAACTGTCTTTTCCTATAGAATAAAGCATTACCGGCTTCTCGCACTCTGCTGCAACTTCACGGATGATATAAATTGCCTCTGCTTCCAGCTCATCCAAATGTGATAATCCACTCATATCTGATCTCATCCTCCTGTTCCGGCCGCCAGAACCGGCAGCACTTATCTTCTGATCTAATATTTATTCGAATTCCGTCGATCCACATCGATCACGGATGTAGAACCGTCCGTTTTTGTAATGATCCAATGAAGGATATCCCCTTCGCTTTTTACATTCATGATACTTCCGTTCCCGCCGATATCCGCACCAAGGAAAAAGTCGATGGCACCGGCTTTACATTCCTTTACACAGGAAACGCAGCCCCAGCAGTTTTTCGGATATTTCATCACGGCTTTTTTGTCTTCCATGACGATCAGGGTTCCCGGACATACTTCACTGCATTTTCTGCAGCCAACACATTTTGTCTGATCAATTCGTATGCTCATATGTGTCCTCCTTTACAATATCGCGGAAAATCATCCTGATCTCACCATTTTCCAGTTTCGAATTTACATATTTATAAAATTTCTCATCTGTTTCCGGATGATCCAGATTTTCGTTGAAAGAATGCCATCTGGTCTCTTTGCGGTTTTTCAGATGAGCGATCAGTGAACGGCACACAATGAGACGCTCACGAAGTTCATATGCAAACATCAGCTCATGCATATCTGCTGCCGCTGTTTTTTCGGCAAGAGCCTGAAGCTGAAGGATTTTTTCATCTGCAAGAGCAAGCTGTTTCTCATTAAACTGATAATTGGAAGCAATTCCTCCTGCATACTCATCCATGACTTTCTGCATGGCCTCTTCCAGCTCTTCCACGGAAAATGCCGGTGCATCTTCATTGCGGAACTTTTCATACTGAGAAAGAATCTCCGCTTCCTGAACCTTGATTTCTGTCTCAGTCTGAACATCTGCTTCCCTCAGCGTTCCGGCCTTAAACTGTTTCACCATATCCAGTGCTGCAAGCTTTCCTTCTGCAAGAGCTCCTGTCACATATTTCTGTGGACATCCTCCTGCAACATCACCTGCTGCATACAGCCCCTTTACCGTGGTTTCACGGCCTGTATTTACCCAGTAGCCGCTGGCTGTATGACCGCCTACGATATATGGCTCTGTTCCCTGGATCTCAACATCCTGCTCGCTGGGGTTCTTTCCGCTTTCGATCCATTTCAGAGTCTGGCTCGGCGCCATGTTGAGATAAGCCTTCAGAAGATCTTCATCCTGTTCCTTCGTGATCCCTGTAGTCTTCAGGTAACACGGTCCGTGACCAAGCTGATTTTCCCGAACTGTTCCGTAAACTCTCTCACTTGTGGTCAGTCCGTATTTTGTCTCATAGATCTCGCCTGCTGCATTAATCTGTTTTGCGCCGACACCCTGTGCGATGGTTCCCGTAGGAGCAATGGTATCCTTGCAGCGAAGTGCGATAAAACGCATCTCAAAGGACGTCATTTCCGCACCTGCCAGAATTCCCATTGCATATCCGGCGCCTGTGTTAAACGGTGGATACCACATCTTATGTCTGGAAAATCCGGGATTGTTTGGTTTATAAAGTCCGGCCGCTCCGCCTGTTGCAGCAAGAACTGCCTTTGCCCGGATAATGTATGCTGTTTCTTCCATAATAGAGAAACCAACCGCTCCGTAAACCTGTCCGTCTTTTACAAGAAGGTCTGTGATATTTACATAGTTCAGAACGTCTACATTCTCAGCTTTATGAACTGCATCAGCAAGAAGGGGTTTAAAATTTTCGCCGTTGATCTTGATGTTACGGTTTCCTCTGGCTACATAATCACCATTTTCATCCTTCAGGATCACAAGCCCAAGCTTCTCCATTTTTGCGGTAACTTCGTTGAAATTCTCCGCTGCTGTAAGAAGAAGATCCTGCCTTACGATGCCAGCGGCATCCTTTGTGGCATAATCTACATAATCCTGCGGTTTGCGGCCTTTTACGATATAGGCATTGATGGCATTAACACCTGCTGCCAGACAGCCGCTTCGTCTGATATTTGCTTTTTCTGCGATCAGTACCCTGCCGGCTTTCTGTTCTGAGAGAACCAGCGCCGCATAACAGCCTGCGGTACCTCCGCCTATGATCAGCACATCTGTTGTAATTTCCTTTGTGTTTAATCTGTTTTTCATACTCATCACTCTGTTATCTGAATCTCATGTACAGTTACATTTTTTTCTTTATCTACGCCAAAGGCCTTCAACACCGGATTTTCTGCATCCATAAGGGAGAGGATCAGATATTCGATGTTCGGGTCAAATGCAAGTCGTTTATCTTCTTCGGAAGGCCTTGACGGAGACTCCGGATGAGAATGAAAATTTCCGATCATCTGGTATCCGTTGTGACGGATATCTTTGATCGCGCTCAGCTGTTCCTTCGGGTCCATGGAAAAGTGTTCGTTACTTTCATCGATATTTGTCAGCAGATACACCTTCTCGATGGTTTTTACATCGCCCTCAATGGTCCCGCCCAGAAGGCCGCAGGACTCATTGGGAAGTCCTTTTCTGCAGTGGTCTAATATTTTCTCATAATCTTCTTTTTTTAATTTCAGCATTTCTTCGCAGCCTCCAATGGGTTTCTATACTTAATTTTTAGTGTTTCAATTCACACACAGCCTGCTCATAATCGATCAGTTCTGTGATCGTCGGATCATCGCCGCATACCGGGCAATGATGATTCTTCGGAAGCTTCACGGTACGGAAAGTCATCTTCAGTGCATCGTAGGTGAGAAGTCTTCCTGTAAGAAGATCACCCTGTCCGATGATGTACTTGATTGCTTCCATTGCCTGAAGGCTTCCGATCACTCCGCCCATGGCTCCGATCACGCCAGCCTGCTTACAGGTCGGTACGGCATCCTTTGGCGGCGGGCTCTGGAACGCACATCTGTAGCATGGGCCCTGTCCCGGAACGTAAGTCATCAGCTGTCCCTGGAAACGGATGATCCCTGCATGTGAAAACGGTTTCTCAGCCATTACACAGGCATCGTTGATCAGGAATTTTGCTGGAAAGTTGTCCGTTCCGTCAAGAATGAAATCGTAATCTTTGATCAGATCCATGATATTGCTGGAATCTACAAAGGTATGATATGTATTTACAGTAACATCCGGGTTGATGGCCTTCATTGTTTCAGCCGCAGACTCTACCTTCAGTTTTCCGACATCTGCAGTTGTGTGGATGACCTGTCTCTGAAGATTGGAAAGATCTACCTCATCTGCATCTACGATTCCGATAGTTCCCACACCTGCTGCTGCAAGGTAAAGGGCTGCCGGTGCTCCAAGTCCTCCGGCTCCGATTATCAGAACCTTGGCATTCAGAAGCTTTTTCTGACCTTTTACTCCGACCTCTTTCAGGATGATATGGCGGGAGTACCGCTCAAGCTGCTCATTTGTAAAAGCCATTATCTTGCGCCTCCTCCCATGTAGTACAGGAACTCAACAACATCGCCGTCCTTTACCTCTGTCTCCGGAACGTCTGCCTTGCTGATAAATTCATCGTTGATAGTTACGGTTACATACTCAGGACTTTCGATATCCTCTTTCTCAATAAGCTCTGTAAGCTTCAGTCCGTCTTCGTATTCTTTTTTATTTCCTGCAACTGTGATTGTCATTTCTCTGTTCTCCTATTCTTCAACTTTTCTTACGATCAGTGTATAAGTTCCGTCTTCGTTGTCCTCGAGCTTCAGGATCTGATGTCCTTCTTCCTTCACGCTTCTCGGCACATTCTGTACCGGCTCTCCATCGTTCATTTTGATCGCCAGGATCTGTCCGTCATCCAGCTCCTCAAGTGCTACCTTTGCTTTTACAAAGGTTACCGGGCAGACCACATCGGTAATATCTACTGTATCATCAATCTTAATATCAGCCATTGTATGCTCCTTTCAAAACTTCCTGAAGTTTCTCAGCACCTACCCGGTCGATGGTAAATTTAAAACGTTCTCCCGGATTTGCATGATCATCAAAGAACTGGATTGCTGCATCTGTCACTCTGAAAAGCTGCTCCTCAGAGGTGATCAGCGGAAGGAATTCCTGTCCCTTGCTGATGTGATTTCCAAACGTTCCGCCAAAAGAAACGATATATGCTTCGTTTACATCCCATGCATCTACAGGACAGGATTTTGCACATCTGCCGCAGTAGTTACATTTCTCTGTGTCGATCACCAGCTTGTCATCCTCAAAGGAGATAGCGTTTTCTCTGCAGGCCTTTTCGCAGACACCACAGTGGATACATGCGTCTTCTTTCCAGCTGACCTGGGCTGCTCCCTTGATTCCTACATCATTCTCCTCTGCCTTCAGACAGTTGTTCTGACATCCGGTAACACCGAATTTGAATTTATGAGGAAGCTCTCTTCCGAAATATCTCTCATTTAATTTCACCGCAATGTCATAGCTGTTGATATTTCCGCTTGGACAGACAGCGTTGCCCTGGCAGGCTGTAACTGTACGGACTCTCGGTCCGCAGACACCGGGCTTGCATCCGCCTTTTGCAAGATCATCCTTTACATCATCAATATCATCTAATTTAATGAAAGGAATCTCAACTCCCTGTCTGGAAGTAAGATGAACATATCCGTCACCATATTTCTCAGCTACCTCAGCAATCTTCTTAAGGTTTTCTGCTGTAAGGGTTCCGCCTACACAGGCAAGACGAAGGGAAAAGTTATTTTTCTGCTTCTGTCTCATGAAACCACCTTTTTTTAATGTAGCGTAATCTACTTTTGCCATAGCGAACTCTCCATTTCTCTGCTCATGCAGTTTTATCTGTTATTTTCTATCGCCTGTCTGAAATCTTCCTTCAGATCTTCAATGTCTTCGATTCCCACGCTGATCCGGATCAGATCCTCGAATACTCCGGACTGCAGCTTCTCCTCGTCGGAAATGTGTGCCGCGATGGTGGATTCCGGATGGATCACCAGTGTCTTCGTGTCTCCGATGTTGGAAATGATCAGCGGGATCTTCAGGGAATTGATAATGGAAAAAGCCTTCTCCTTGCTTCCCGTTCTCACGGTTACGATGGCACCGAAGCCATTCTTAAACTGTTTTTTCGCAAGTTCATGATAAGGGTTCTCCTCAAGTCCCGGATAATTTACCTGAATGTCACCACCCAGGCTCTGTAAAAACTTCGCAAGCTCCAGTGCATTGTCACACTGTCTCTGCATTCGAAGTCCCAGGGTTTCCAGTCCCAGATTATTAAGGAAAGCATTCTGTGGAGCAAGACATGCGCCTGTATTTCTGAAAAGTCCGTTCCGAAGTTTGGCGATGTATGCAAATGGTCCGAATTTCCGGTACGGGGCAAGTCCCGGATATCGGTAAGGGTCCCATTTCAGACCCTTACCACAGACAAGAATGCCGCTGATGGCATCACTGCTTCCATTGATATACTTGGAAGAGGAGTGAACCACAATGTCAGCTCCAAGCTTCAGTGGCTGGATCAGATACGGTGTTGCCACGGTGTTGTCTACGATCAGCGGTACGTCATACTTATGTGCCACTTCTGCAACTGCCTGGATATCGGTAACGTCCAGCTTGGGATTTCCGATGGTCTCCGCGAAAACAAGTCTCGTCTTCTCGGTGATCTCTGCCTCAAAGGCTTCCGGCTTATTCTCTTTCACATATTTTACGGAAATCCCGAAAGGCTTCAGATCATCGAACAGTTCCACAGTTCCGCCGTACAGTCCGCAGGCTGCTACGATCTCATCTCCGGCCTGAAGAATGTTCAGAAACGCATTGGTCAGTGCTGCCATTCCGGATGCACAGGCCACACTGCCGATTCCATCCTCCAGCATAGTCACTCTCTTCTCAAAGGACTCCACCGTAGGATTGTTGATCCTTGTATAGGAGAAGCCCATTTTTTTATTGTCAAAAATTTTCTCCAGGTCTTCCGCGCTCTCATGTCGGAATGCGCTGCTCTGATAAATCGGAACCTGTGTGGCCCCCTGTGGGTACTTCTCATTCGTACCATGGAGCAGCCCTGTATTAAAGCCGTATTCGTTCATAGCCTCTTCCCTTTCTTTTGTTGACACTTATATTAACCTACTATTCATAGTATGTCAATAGGAAAATGGGATTGAATGTATTTTTTTGTATACACAACTATACAGCAGCATGGTACAATTATAGCAGTTACGGGAATTACAGCCCCAAAAGAAAGATGCTCGCAGACATACAAACCAACATTAAGAGCAGGAGGTGATCCCTATCAATATAAATCCGAAGCTCCGAACTATTTTTCACTCTTTATTCAGCCCTACCTTGGATTTCCGCGTCCGGCTGTTCAACATCCTCGCCTTGGGAGGCACTGTGATCAGCCTGATCATGGCCTTTCTCAGTCTCGGGACCGGTTCCTGGGGAAATGTACTGATCAACATTGCGCTGGTTGCAGTCTCCGGAGGACTTTTTCTTTATTCCTATTACAGTGGAAAATATCAGCGCTGCTACCTGATCACCATTGTCGTGATCTTTCTCATCGTTTTTCCGGTGATGTTTTTTACCAGTGGCGGATATCATGGCGGTATGCCGGCCTTCTTCGTGTTTGCCATTATTTTTACCGTGCTGATGCTGGAAAAAAGACGGGCTCTAATTGTTTCTCTGCTGGAGATTGTCCTGTATATAGGACTGTGTCTGGTTGCGTACCATTTTCCGGACACAGTAACTCCCTTTTCCACGGAAGCTGACCGGCTGGCAGACATTCTTCTGGCGTTTGTCTCTGTAAGTATTGTCTGCGGCAGTGTTCTCTATTTTCATCTGAAGGAATACAATCAGCAGCAGCTCCTTCTGGAGAAACAGAACCTGCGGCTGCGCTCCCTTGATAATGCCAAGTCCACCTTCCTGACCACCGTTGCCCACGAGATCAAAAATCCTCTGAGCTCCATCTCCCTCCACGCACGGGACACATCCGAGCTCCTTGGGGAAAAGCCTCTGGATTTCTCTCTTATGCAGGAAAATCTCCGCACCATCGAACAATCGGTAATGCGGATTGACCGGATCGTGCTGGATCTTATGGATACCGTTTCCATTGAGCAGGGACGGCTGGCCCTTTCCCTTGTCCCATCAGATTTAGGAGCACTTTTACATTCTGTGGAAAAAGATTTCAGCAGTCATCCAAATCCCGGGAATAACCAGCTGGTCCTTACGATACAGCCCGGCCTCCCGGAAATCTCTGCAGACCCGGAACGGCTGATCCAGGTTATCACCAATCTGATCTCCAATGCAGAGCGTCACACAAGGAACGGAACCATCACTATTTCTCTTTCCGGCGAACCAGGCTGGCAGACCATCTGCGTCTCCGACACCGGAACCGGCATGTCAGAAGAAATGCGAAAAAACGCACTCAAGGGTTATGTTTCTGCAGATAAAGATTACTGGCGGCACGGCATAGGTCTCTATGTATGTCATCAGATCATCACTGCCCATGGTGGCAAAATATGGTTGAAAAGTAAAGAAGGCGAGGGAACTCAGGTGTTCTTCTCACTTCCGGAGGAGGAATCATAAATGAATGAAAAAAAATCGCTTATCCTTATGGTCGAGGATGAAGAACATGTGCTGAATACCAACTGCCGGATGCTGCGGCGCCGTGGCTACGATGTCCTTACTGCACAGACAGCCGCCGAAGCCTGCCATCAGCTTGAAGAACATCTACCGGATCTTCTCATCCTGGACATTATGCTTCCGGACGGAAACGGCCTGGATATCTGCCGCCACTTCCGAGAAAAAACCATGAACCCAGTTCTTTTCCTCACAGGAAAAAGTGATATCCGTGATAAAGTAGAAGGGCTTCAGCAAGGAGGCGACTATTATCTCACCAAGCCTTATAATTTCGATGAATTTCTGGCCGTGATCCAGATGCTTCTGGAACGCCAGAAACGAATGGAAGAAAAAATAAAAGAAAAATTTCAGTCCTCCCGCCAGATCACCATCGGAAGCCTGCGGCTGGATCTTTCAGACGGCCATGCATATCTCAATAATGCTGACATAGGCCTTACCCGGATTGAATTCTCCCTGCTGCGTCTCCTTGCCGAAAACCAGGAAAAGATTTTTTCTGCAAAGGAGCTCTACGAAGCGGTATGGGGCAGCTGTGCAGGTACGGATACCAGCACGGTACGGCGACATATCTTTAACCTGCGGGTCAAGATCGGTGCCGAGGATACCGATGAATATGACATTGTCTCGGTTTATGGGAAAGGATATCTTTTTACCTGCCGGTAAATGTCTCTTTTTCTTCACATTTCCGGATATCAGGATCTGTCTGTTACAATATACTTAACAAACAGATCCTTTTTATTTTGTAAAAATTTATGATCCGTAGACAGTAACTGAACAACTGCTGCGCAATTTATCAGGAGGTGCCTATGCATAAAAAAATCTTATTTCTTTTAACAGGTGCGATCGCTCTTTCTATATCTGCAGTCCCGGTTCTCGCTTCTGACCCGCCAACCGATGACGGTCAGTACATCTGGCAGGATGAAAACGGAGATTACTGGTACCGCAATGGTTCTGAGGATGAATATATCGGCGAAGGTAATTACGCCCCTGATCCGGATTCCGGCGAACTGATGGAAGGCAACGATGCCGGTTGGACCGAACAGGACGGTTTTTTTGAACCTCATTATTATTATGAGGACGGCAGTGTGTGGCTGGAGGATGCCACCGGAACCACATATATTGGCTCCAGAGATAAATATTATATTGATGACTATGGTAATCTTCAGGAATATTCCGATTCAGAAGCTGATTCCTCCTCCGGAAATCCTTCAGAAGAGTCCTCCGATACCAGTGGAAACTCCTCCTCGCAGAATTCCGATTCTTCATCCTCCAGTTCCTCTTCCGATACAGACACAGAAGAATCCTCTGAATCGGAAAAGCGTGGCGAGCTTCATATGCGGGTTGGATTTCCTGCCGATGATACGATCAGAGAATCCATGCCCGAAAAAGAAGGTTATTTTGAACAACGTTCCGTAAATGGCGGAAAAAGTAATGCTTTTGTTTTAAAAGTGCCAAACTCCTCTCTGGAGGATTCTTCCCAGAAGGGTTTTCTGGCAGAATACTATCCGGTAAAGGGCGAGATCATCACCAAAAAGGACCTTACCTTTGAATCTTATCCTGCTACAAAATATCAATACTTAACCGCAGTCAACGAAGAAGAAAAAAATGTAGATGCTCTTGTATGCCAGACTGACGATTATACATTTGGTCTCTTTATCCTGACTCCGTCAGACACCTATGATAAAGCAGCCGAAAAGGAAGCCACCGAGCTGATCAAATCCATAGATTTCGTTTACGCAGAGCGTGTGGATATGGCCATGACGGATTACTTCCAGGTTCTTACTCCGGAGCGCTGGAAATATCTCTGCCGTTATGAAACGACCGAAACCGAAAATGGTGGATATAAACTGACTTATTACAATGAGGATGTTCCTGTGCTGACCCTGGAAGCCAGATATTACGATGGTGAAGACCAGCCCCTGGACAGTGTATGGCAGGGCTATCTCGGCCGCATCGAAACTGTCGATGGCAAAAAATACGATCTTCTGTCCACCATCAGCCAGTACTCCGAGGATGCCTCTGACGAATGGAAGGAAATGTATGACACCTATCTGGATACCATAAACGGAATCCGTATGATGGATGGCTGTTCCCTGACCGAAGGAAGCCATACCTGATCCCCCTGTCCCCTCTGCCGTTATTTTGCATACCGGAAGATCCATAGCTGTATCTCCGGTCGCAAAAGGCACATCATATTTGCACAAAAGAAGCTGCAGAACTTGAGTCTTCATTGTTCTGCAGCTCCTTTGTGTTGTTCTATCTGATCATATCTTCTGCCGGTTATCCTTCATAAATCTGATCAAAAATCCCTCCATCTGAAAAATGTGTTTCCTGTGCCTTTTTCCATCCGCCGAAATCATCAATAGTGACAAGATTGATGTCCAGGTCAAACACATCGGAGTATTCTTTCAGAATATCCTGGTTTGACGGACGGTAATAATTATCACCGGCGATCCGCTGTGCTTCATCGGAATAGAGATAATTCAGATATTCCTCTGCCACATCTCTGGTGCCTCTTTTATCTACGACTTTATCGACTACCGCTACTGACGGCTGCGCAAGAATACTGATGCTTGGTGTTACGATCTCGTAGTCGTCCGGATAATCTTTTACGGAAAGATAGGCTTCATTTTCCCAGGCGATCAGTACATCTCCCTGTCCGTTTTCTACAAATGAAGTTGTTGCACCTCTGGCTCCGGTATCAAGGACAAGTACGTTTTTATAAAGATCTCCGATGAATTCTTTGATCTTATCTTCGTCTCCGTTATATTTATCTTTTGCATAGGCCCAGGCTGCCAGATAATTCCATCTTGCTCCGCCGGAGGTTTTCGGATTTGGTGTGATCACACCTACATCTTTCTTTACCAGATCATCCCAGTCTTTGATGTTCTTGGGATTTCCTTTTCTTACAAGAAATACAATAGTCGAAGTGTATGGAGAACTGTCCTCCGGAAATTCATCCACCCATCCGTCATCGATAAGTCCTGCATCCTGGATCGCATCCACATCATACTCAAGTGCCAGTGTTACCACATCTGCTTCCAGTCCGTTGGCAACCTCAAGTGCCTGCTTGCCGGAACCACCATGTGACTGCGTGATCTCCACATCCTGACCTGTTTTTTCTTTCCAGTGTTCCTGGAAAATCTTATTGTACTGTTCGTAAAGCTCTCTGGTCGGATCATAAGATACATTTGTGATGCTGACGCTGTCCGCCGCATAGGTGGTTACGCCTGTAAGACCTCCAATTGTTGCTACTGCTGCAATAGCTGCTACTGCTGATCTCCATCTTCTTTTCATAATACTTACCTCCTGTGTTTTGCCTCGTGTTTTGTTGTTGGGGCTATTATAAACATGAGTAAGTCCATATGAAAACTGTCAGATTGGAAACCGTTTTCATGAGATTTCCAGTAGCAGCACCGTTAATGCTGATTTTGTAGATTTTTATTCTGATTTTCTTCTGTTATCGGTGTATTTTCCACGATTTTTGCATACGATTCAGTGCCGTTGAATACTTTTGTGAAAACGCAATCAGCCTTGTGAATTCAGCTCTTCCAAGAGTTTTTTGCGGTAAGCTTCATCTTTAACAGCTCGTTTCAGGTCTTCTATGCGGTTTCTGTCCAGTAAATATTGTGTCAGCTCCATGCCCTGTTCCATTCCCTCACCCAGTAACATCTGACCAATTCTCGTCATCGCAACGACCTCCTTTATTTCATCCAAGTCTGCATTATCCAGAAATTTATCCTATTTGGCAAAAATCTTTCCAGAAAAACTCTTGCGAAACAGTTATCCACACCCGTCCTGAAAAATCGCTTTTTCGAGCGGATGGTTTTCCACATATTCCACAGAAGTTATCCCCTGCTGTTTGTACAATCATCTATACGCATGTGTAACATTATCCCTTTTCACAGATATTGTTGATAATAATTATTAACCATCACATTTATTTTACAGATAGATATAATCATTCATCACCGGCTGCAGACCATGATCTTTCAGTGCATTAAAAACTTCATCCACAGATCTTCCGTCAGAGATCTCGAACTGGTCATCGCCTTTGTCCTCGATATCCTCTACATGACTTCCGATTCCTGTGCTGACACCTGCGGAAATCTTTGTTGCTGCAATGTTTACCAGATTGTCTCTTACACGTGCACACTCTCTGGTAGATACAGTAATACTTGCAAAAGGCATAAACAGACGATAAGCGCATACTACCTGAAGAAGCTGCGGCTCATGAACATCCTTCGGATTAATTCGGTCATTGTTGATGATCGGACGCAGTCTCGGACAGGAAAAAGCAATCTCTGCATGAGGATATTTTCTCTGCAGAAGATAAGCATGATATCCCGTTGCAAAAGCATCCTTGCGGAAATCATCCAGGCCCAGAAGAGCTGCAAAACCGACTCCTCGCATGCCGCCTTTTAACGCACGTTCCTGTGTATTTAATCTATATGGAAAAATCCTCTTGTGACCTGCCAGATGCAGTGTCTCATACTTATCAGAATTATATGTTTCCTGAAAAACAGTTACATAATCTGCGCCGCATTTGTGAAGATATGCGTACTCATCAGAATTCATCGGATACACTTCAAGGCCGACTACCTTGAAATATTTCCGGGCGATCTCACAGGCCTTTCCGATATATTCCACATTAGACTTGGTTTTGCTCTCTCCGGTAAGGATCAGTATCTCCTGGAGTCCGGTTTCTGCAATAGCTGCCATCTCTTTTTCGATCTCATCTGCATTCAGCTGTGCACGGCGGATCTTGTTGTGGCAGTTAAATCCACAGTAAATACAGTAATTTTCGCAGTAGTTTGCAATGTAGATCGGTGTAAACATGCAGATGCTGTTTCCGAAGTGCTTTCTCGTTTCTTTTCTCGCTGCCTGGGCGATCTCCTCCAGAAGTGGCAGGGCTGCCGGTGAAAGCAATGCCTGGAAATCTTCCGGAGTACGGTTATCGTGCGCCAGCGCCCTTCTCACATCTGCCTCTGTATATTTATCATAATCATACGCATTCATTGTGGAAATGACCTGATCCATCACGTCGGATTCTTCCAGCTGTTCCATATCCGGAAGATATTTCATATGATCGATACGGTTCTTTTTCAGATCCTCCAGAATTTCCTCACTCATGATACTTTCATTAAAATGGCCGTCCTGCTGACCGGCCTGTACTGTTTCTTCCATTATTGTTAAGACTCTCCTCTCGTATATAGTCAATCGGATATTTTCAATCCGCCTTCCGTTCAGACATCTCCGGGATCGTATACTGTCTGCTCCTGGAATATTTTTATCTGTACGCTCTCTGATCAGCGTTCTTATCACTCATGAAGAAATCCTGTCAGTGGTGAAGACGCGCTTGCACCACGCTCCAGAGTTCTTCCCATTCCGGAAAGATATGCGCTTCTTCCTGCTTCAATGGCTTTTTTGAAGGCCTCTGCCATTACACGTACATCACCGGCTGTTGCGATTGCTGTATTCGCCATAACTGCTGCCGCGCCCATTTCCATAGCCTCACAGGCCTGTGACGGACGACCGATTCCTGCATCCACGATGATCGGAAGATCGATCTCGTCAATCAGGATCTGGATAAATTCTTTTGTGCAGATTCCCTTATTGGAACCGATCGGAGAACCAAGTGGCATCACACAGGCAGCTCCTGCATTCACCAGATCTCTGGCTGCATTCAGGTCAGGATACATGTACGGCATGACAACAAAGCCCTCTTTTGCAAGGATCTCTGTTGCCTTGATAGTCTCATAGTTATCCGGAAGAAGATATTTGGAGTCATGAATAACTTCGATCTTTACAAAATCTCCGCAGCCAAGCTCGCGGGAAAGCCTTGCAATGCGTACTGCTTCCTGTGCGTTTCTGGCTCCGGATGTATTCGGAAGAAGTGTGATATCCTTCGGGACATAGTCCAGAATGTTCGCAAGTCCACCTTCATTTGCACGGCGGAGAGCAAGTGTTACGATCTGTGTTCCTGCTTTTTCAATACATGCTTTTACAAGCTCCAGGGAAAATTTTCCGGAACCAAGGATAAAACGGGAAGTAAATTCATGGCCTCCCAGGATCAGTTTGTCTTCGTTTGTGTTTGCTGTTGTCATTTTTATGTCCACCTTTCTTTTATCTGTTTACAGAAAATATTTTCACATCAGCAGCTTCCGCCACCCATAAACTGCAGGATTTCCACAACATCTCCATCTTTCAGTACTGTTGTATCGTAAGTCTCTCTTTTAATGATCTCTTCATTCAGCTCCACTACAACCTGCACCGGAACATAGTTACATGCTTCCAGATATTCTGTTACTGTTACTGGATTTTCCAGTGTTCTGGTTTCACCATTTACTGTGATCATAATCGCTCCTTTCCGGAAATTTCAAAAACTATTCGTTAATAAAAAAAGAGTCCACAAAGAAATACACCCGCGGTGGTGCACCCCTTCATGAACTCAGTTCACTCTCAAAATTTCCCATGTTTAATTGTAAAGTACTTCTTTGTAAATCCTGATCTTACGTATTCGATCGGACAAAAAACATCCGCATTCAATAAAAAAGGAGATACACCAAGGTATCTCCCGTAAATTCATCCTATACGTTCCTACGTTGGCATTATCCAAATCAGGTATATGGGTCGAAGTTGAAGACTTCCTCTCAGCCTGCCATCACAAGCTCCCCTGTTATTTACATGGTTTAGTATAATGCCGATCCTGTTCCCTGTCAAGAATAATAGATCTTTTATTCCAGACTTATTTGTAAGCAGTGAATCCCAGATCCTTCATTGTCAGGTTTAAATTCTTTTTCAGATAGGCATTTGCAGCCTCCATGGCAGCCCTCATCATGGTGTTTGAAGAATCCTGCAGCTCTGACATGGCTTTTTTTCCGTTTGTATACAGGAAGGTCAGATTCTGTCCTTTATAAGCAGATGCTTTTGTGGAAGAAGTTACCAGCACAGCGACTCCCTCTGATGCCACAGCGGACTTCACACTGATCGTATCAGATTTCGCACAGTTTCCGATAATATCCAGTCCGGCCTGGACATCATCTGAAGGCATGGAGATCAGCAGTCCAATATCTATCTTATCTTCTTTCTTCAGATAACCAAGCATCAGAGTACTTTCTTTATCTACTTTGACATTTATAAATTGACTTCCGTCTTCAGTATATTTGCCTTTCTGACTGATGTATTTTTTCAGTTTGGTATAATTCTGCGTCAGTCTGGTATTAGCCAAGGTCGGATTCTTTACAGTAACCTTGCAGGTGAATTTTCTGCCGCCAAGAGTCGCTGTAATAACCGCTGTTCCTGTTTTTACTGTGGTGATCTTTCCGGCTGAATTTACGCTGACAACCTTTGTGTTGCTGCTTTTCCATGACGGTTTCAGACTGGTGCCATTGATCTTCAGTGTATAAGTTTTTTTCGGTGCCAGTGTCAGGCTGGCCTTGTTCATGGTAAGATAATTCAGACCTGCGATCGCTGTCAGTCTTTTTTTATTATATCCACTCCAGATTGTATTTTTTCCGGATTTCCGGTAGGCTTTTACCGTGTAAGTATAACGTGATCCGGTGTTTACTTTTGTATCGGTAAAAGTAATATTCTTACTTCCCGCAATATTTTTTACCGTTTTCCATCCACTGTTTCCGGTCTTGCGGTATACCCGGTATCCGGCGGCGCCTTTTACCTGTTTCCAGCTGAAAATGATCTTTTTCTTTCCGGAGATCTTAATAGAAGACATGGCCGGCGCTGCTACAGTTACTGCCGCCTGTACTTCTGTTGCGCTGATCAGCTCCGGAACCGCAGCTGGTACCGCCGTTGCAAGCATAAGTCCTGTCAGAATTCCACATAAAGCTTTTTTCCATTTTCCTCTCATACGCTTTTTCCTTTCTACTTTATGGTGTATTTATGATTCCTAACAAATATAGTATACATTATGTAGAACATTTCTGCTATGGTATTTTCGCTAAAGAAAAAAGATGATAATCAGCCGCCAACATCAGGAGGTGCTGGAACTGCCCCACTTTCGGAACCAGAAGAAATCCCAGAAGGTGTGAAAACACAAAAATGCAGTACCAGTGATCCGGAAAGCGGGTGGTTTCGAAAAGGTGAGCATAAACATGTTTTTGCGTATGCGGTAGAAACTGCCTGTGATAAGCATGGCTGGATTCTTGGTTACACAGTACATCCTGGAAATGAACATGACAGCCGCACTTTTAAAACTTTATACGATAAGTTGAATAAATTAAACCCACAAATGATAGTTGCAGATGCAGGGTATAAAACACCGACAATCGCTCATCGATTGCTGGAAGATGGGATTAAGCCGCTGTTCCCGTATAGCTGTCCCAAAACAAAAGATGGATTTTTGAAGAAACACGAATTCGCGTATGATGAGTACTATGATTGTTACATATGTCCAGCATCACAAATATTAACTTATAGCACGACAAACAGAAACGGATATAAAGAGTATAAAAGTTGTGGCGAAAAGTGTGCCGGATGTCAATATCTTTCACAATGTACTGAAAGCAAAGATCATGTAAAGCTGGTTACACGTCATGTGTGAGAAGAATATATGGAGGCAGCGGAGGACATCCGGCATACGATCGGGAACAGACAGATCTATCAATTAAGGAAAGAAACCATAGAGCGGATTTTTGGCTTTTTTAAGAAAAATAAAAAAGGAATTGATTATTAGCGAAAAATGGTGCTGGGCATAAGACCCAACACCAAGTTTGTCTACAGTCTGGGGGGCTGTCGAGAACAGCCCCTTCGTTATATAGAAGTTATTTTAAATTTAATGCTTTAAAGTCATTACCGCTGGGTCTTAAGCTTTCTCTTAGCGCCAGCTCCTGCAGCAGCACCTATTGAAACGAGCATAAGAATCACATATAACTGCACATCTGTACTGTCTCCAGTTTTTGGAGAGGACTTCGTTGTTTTATCCGTTGTACTGGTCACCTTTGTTGCGTTAGCTGTCTTTGCTGAAGATGCCTCTGTTTCCTTTTTGTTTACTGTAGAAAGTTTTGCAAGCACTGTGTCTTCCTTTTTTATTTCAGTTTCTGCTTTTGCATCAGTGAACTACTCGGCAACTGAGTTACCAGAGCATCTGAATTAAGGCGGGATACCGCCTTTTCAGGGTGCGTCCATGAC
>NZ_JBBMEJ010000029.1:0-24183 GCF_040096615.1 Blautia aquisgranensis | reverse complement strand
GGAGAGAAAGATGGTTGTCGTTAGCCATCTTTTTTCTTTTTTCAGATAAATTCAGAGAGGGTATGACTCGTTGTGAGTCATACCCTCTCTGCTCTGGAACTATCTATTTCCCGACAGCCCCTTTTTATAATGATTTATTTTCTATCTAAAATTTTATTAAACCGACTAAAGACTCCATAGTTTGTGTGTTTGACTTACTGTTTATATCTATCTTCTCCTAAATATTTTTCTAGTCATTGCAATATAAAATTGCTTATACAGTCTCTTCCTTAAGAGTCCTGGTATTCTGGATAATATACAGAGCGACCGATATGACCATCATTATAGCGCACAAACCAATCAACAGATCTGATACCATCGGTGTAATGTGGAACCATATAATATGCACCGCTGCAGTTCCATATAATAAAAAGGTTACTATCTTTCCATGCCAGTCTGCACCATGTACTTTTCCTGTCTTTCGTATCACAAGACATCCACTGACTACCATATACAGCTCCTTACCTGCCATTATTACGATTAAAAGAAGCACATGCGGAAAACGAGTAAACAGACAGATTAACATCGCTGCCTGTGTCAGCTTATCAGCCACCGGATCAAGTATTTTTCCTAAATTACTAATCCTATGGAATCTTCTTGCGATATATCCATCAGCAAGATCCGTAAGACCAGACAGCAATAAGATTTCACCAGCTAACAGAGGATTTTTCTTTACACAATAACTCCATATAATTACCGGAATCAGACAAAGCCGAAAAAAAGAAAGAAGATTAGGAACCGTAATAATTCTATTCAAATTTTCTTCCTGATTCACTTCACTCTGCATGTAAGGTCATCTCACTTTCCTTTTTTTTAGACATAAACCAATAAAATATAACACAAAATGCTAAAGCAAACACAACACCAAAAACATTTTGAATCACTCTAAGACTAACCGCTCCTTGTAGTCCATAAGTCTCTGCAGCAATGGCTAAAGCACCAAATGTGTTAAATACTGCCTGCCAGCCATATTGTGCTGAAAATCCTACACCGATTCCACCAAGAATTCCTATATATGCATAGATTGACGAAGGAAGCAGAAAATATAATACTGTAAAACATATAACACCTGCAATATTTCCGACAATCCTTTTACGGACTCTGTAGTGCATATCTTCCATAAACGGCAAAATCGCGGACATGGCCGCAATACCAGCCCACATTGCACGTGGCATATTACAAAGTTCTGCAATGCAAAGGACAATCGGTACGCATAAAATCTGACATATCTGCCATTTTGTTCTGGAAGAAGTGATATCAAATTCTTGTATCAGATCTTTCAGATTTCTTTTATAAGTTCTGTTTTTATGATTTCGATAAAATACGAAGCAGGTAAGTGCTGCACCTAAAGCCATTCCGACTAATCGCATCTGATAGCTTTTTCCCGTAACATCATAACCATATAGCAGCAGATACCCAAGAACCAATGTAGATTGATTAAACATGAATGGATTATGGCATCCGAACAGAATCAACACAGCCAGTGCCGCAATATTTAACAGCATTCCCAATACCGGTGAAAACTGATTTGCTAAATGCGGACATACAGTCATAATTACAAAGAACAAAGCCAAAAGCATCGTAGATTGTCCGGTGTGGATCCCCAGATCCGCATTTCTAAACACCATGAGACATAATAAGACTACTACCCCTACAATGCTGTTCTCATTTCCAAATAGGATGCTGAAAATACTAACAAAGAAAAAACAAAATGCCATTGTAACAGCTATCTTCACCAGATATACCCACATATGATATAATTTTTCTTTTAGTGTTTCACTCTTTTTCAACAGGTTTTTAGAACCTGCCTGATTTAACTGCAACTCCTGATAAAATGTCATATAAATCCTCCCATCTTCTAATTTATCTTAAAACTATATAATCTCATCTTTCTGCTTTGGCAGCTCTATAACAAATCTGCATCCACCATATTCACGGTTTTCTGCTTTGATTGTTCCTCCGGCACTATCTACAATCCGTTTTACAAGTGCAAGACCTAGGCCATTTCCTTCTGCTTTATGAGATCCATCTACCTGATAGAACTTGTCAAATATTCTGGATTTTACATCATCCTCTATTCCTGGTCCTTCATCTTCCAGAATGAACTTAACAGAATCCTGTTCTTGTTTCAGAAACATCGTAATTGTCCCCTTTGAAGGGCTGAACTTAATCGCATTATCCAAAAGATTTATCCAGATATGCATAAAAAGTCCTTCATTCCCAGTATATTTAACTTCCTCCAATTCTACCTGAAAACCAATTTCTTTTTCTGTCCATTTTGTTTCCAATGAAAGAAATGCCTGGCGGATCTGTTCATCCAGACGATATTCTGTTTTTTTCATTGGTATATTCTGATTCTCTAACTTGGATAACAGCAAAATATTACCAACCAATCCGGAAAGTCTTTGGGTGTTAAATAAGATTTTTTCTACATATTCCTCTTGATCCGGAGACAGTTCTTCTCCCTGAAGCAGCATTGTATATCCTTCAATGGCATTAATCGGGGTCTTAAACTCATGAGAAACATTAGATACAAAATCCATCTGCAGCACCTCTGTTGCACGAAGTTCTTTTGTCATAACGTTAAAACTTTGATAAGATTCTCCAACTTCTGCTATACGGCTGTTCGTTTCCAAATGCTGTTCAAAATCTCCCTGAGAAACTTCCTTCATTGCTTTACTAAGTCTGGTAATTGGTTCCAGTAACTTTGCATTAATAAAGGAAGTGATCAGCCCTGCAATCAATGTATTAAAAATCAAAAGCCAGCCAAGCACAGGTATGCTGCCCGGCAGATTAAAAAAATGATTCAAAAAAGCAAATAATAAAGCAGATATGACTGTTGAAAATACAAGTGCCAGCCAGATTGCACCAGTCAGACAGGATCGGATCCGCAATCCTTTTTCTTTCTTTTGTTCCATTATTTTTTCACCACCTTGTATCCAATTCCACGCATTGTTACGATTTCAAAATCCGAGTTATCTTTAAAACGCTCTCTGATTCTTCCTATATGTACCTCTATCGTATGTGGGTCTGCCTCCGTCTCGTATCCCCATACTTCATCCATCAACTGTTGTTTTGTAAATGTTCTGCCTGGCGAAGCTGCAAGCTTATATAAAAGCAGGAATTCTTTTTTAGGCAAAACAAGACTTTCCTTATCAGTTGTAACCGTCATTGCATCATAATCAAACTCTGTTGAACCGATCACAATTTTGTGTTCATTCAGTATCTGTGCACGGCGAAGCAGTGCTCCGACTCTTAAAACCATTTCATTCACATTTACCGGTTTTACCATATAATCGTCACTTCCCGAAAGAAATCCCTGGCGCATATCATCAAAGGAACCTTTCGCAGTGATCATAAGCACTGGTATCTGATATCCTGCTGAACGGAGTTCTGACACCAGTTCATAGCCATCCATAACCGGCATCATAATATCAGAAATGATCAGATCAATATATTCCTTATCCAATACTTCTAATGCCTGTGCTCCATCCGATGCACTTTTGACTTGATATCCATTCTTCTCAAGCACTTTTTGGAATAGCTGGCTTAATTCTTTATCATCTTCTACAATCAATATTTGAAACACGTTTTCCTTCCTCCTTATTAAAACAGATACCTTGCCCATCCAAGCAGATGCTGTACCAAAAATATTTTTCTTTGACGTTTCTTTGTTAATTCGATTGGCTCTACATGATATGGATCATTATAAGTTCCGCCTTCTAATATCTGGCGGGACACTTTTTCATATTCCATCATGCCCTCTTCCAACTGTTTATTAATATCTTTACTGCGAATTACAAGCATCAGTTCCGTATCCAGATATGCACTTCTCATGTCCATATTAAAGGAACCGATTACAGACAGATCATCGTCAATCAGAATACTTTTTCCGTGGTATGAATAACCACCTTCATATTCCCAGATATTAATTCCTGTACTTAAGATTCTATTTCTGTTTTTCGCATAATCGGCAGCCCCAAATGGATTCCCATTATTCGCAACTGAATTTGTCATGATAGAAAAATCTGAAACGTTCTCTGCAATCTCCTCCCATGTATTATACATCATATCATTACAGATAATATATGGCGTGTGGATCTTCACACGATTTTTTGCATTTTTCATCAATTCTCCCAACTGATACCACACTACTGGTTCTTTGGAACCTGTGTGAATAGGATTTGACACTAATGTAATCTTTTCTGTCTCAAAAGTTTCGTCCGTATAATCGGTCTCGCAGATTCTTTCCTTATTCTCTTCAAAATATTTCTGATAGCTGTTCTGCAACTCTAAAACTGCGTTCTTTACAGATTTTCTATTTGCCAGTTTTTTATTGTTATGAAAATAACCACTGTCTTCCTGATTCCATATGGTTTCAAAATACTCTGACAACTGGTTAACTGAATTTTCTTTCTCAGGTTCATCGCAAACCACTAACACGTCTCTGTCATAGTTCTTATGTCCCGGAAAATCACCCAGGAAATAATTGTATGTATTTCTTCCCCCAAGAATATATCTCTTTCCATCTGCAATCAAATATTTATCATGCATTCTACCCATCATTTTCCACGGTTTCAACGGATTGGCCTTATTATACAGTTTAATTTCAACATTCTCATGGGATGATAATCCATAGAAATACGGATTTCCTTCCATATCAATCCAGCTCTCCATTCCATCTACTAACAGACGAATATGTACACCTCTGTCTGCCGCATCATGCAGTGCTCCTAAAATCAATTTTCCACTTTCATCGGATTGAAATGCAAAAGTAGAAAGAATAATTTCCTTTTTTGCATTCTTGATCAGACGCACTCTTTGTAAAAGCGCTTCTGGATTCTTTTCTATGATTACTGCCCGTTCTGTATTTTCACTGCATTCGTTCCATGACCCATTTTTTGTTTCTTTTTTGGTTGTATTGGACACTTCCGGCTGTTTTTTATATGCAACGCAGATTCCGAGCAATTCATAAAAAGCCACACATAAAAAAATTGCCAGTATAACAAGAAGGATTTTACATATTTTATGCTTTTTCATTGTACATCACCTAATTCCTTTTTATTTCATACTTATACAATACAAAGTCAATCTCAATTTAACCTCAACAAAATTTATTTTTCATAAAAAAATATGACCGGCTTCTTTTTAAAGAAACAGTCATATTTTTATTCTAATATATGAAGGAGCTTTTCTTACTCCGTTGTATTAATCACTATCCATGCAAAATCTTCTTTGTACAACAGACTGTTAGATATAGCAAAAACGGCCTTTCAAAAACAGTTAACTTCTAAATCAACTGTTTTTTGAAAGGTCGTTTCATCAGATTCTTATAGCAATCCAGCAAATAATCTCATAAATAATTGTCCCAGTCGCAAATATGCACTTCGTCCGGTTTGATATTGGTCTGTCACATCACGACATTCTCCCATCGTTCTTATCAGATCATTTTTTATTTCCACAACTGCCTGACAATCTGCCATAAAACAGCCGTTTTCAAAATGGTGATATAAACTTCGATAATCCAGATTAATTGTTCCACAAGTTGCCATACAGTCATCTGCCACACTCATTTTTGCATGACAGAAACCAGGAGTCCACTCATAAACACGAACACCATGTTTAACTAATCCATGATAAAAAGAACGAGTTATATTATAAATGAATTTTTTATCAGGGATACCAGGTGTGATAATTCTTACGTCTACCCCTCGCTTAGCAGCCAGACATAACGCATGCGTCATTTCATCTGTTATGATTAGATATGGAGTCATAAACCAACAATATTTTTCAGCTTTATTTATCATACTGATATAAACTTCTTCTCCTACTTGCTCATTATCCATAGGGCTGTCTGCATAAGGTTGAACAAACCCAGTTTGCTGTGCCGCATAATCATAGTGGAAAAGGTATTTACTAAAATCAGAATCATTAGCATCCTTATCACTTACTGCATTCCACATTTCCAAAAATGTCACCGTAAGCGACTGAACAGCATCTCCTTCTAAACGAATACCTGTATCTTTCCACTGTCCATACGGGTGTGTGTAATTAAAATATTCGTTTGCTAGATTATATCCACCTGTAAATCCGACTTTTCCATCAATAACTGTTATTTTTCTATGATCACGATTGTTCAAAAACAGATTTAAACCTGGCATAAACGGATTGAATACACGGCAATGAATTCCTATTGCCTCCATCTTTTTCACAAAATCTGTGTTAATAAAGCCTATAGAACCCATATCATCGTAGAATACTCTAACTTCCACACCTGCTTTTACTCGCTCTTCCAGAACATCTTGAATCTTATGCCATGCTTCAGCGTCTTCTATCGCATGATATTCCATAAAGATAAACTTCTGTGCTTTCTCCAAATCCTTAAGCTGTGCCTCTAATCCTTTCACTGCTTCATCAAAATACACAATATCCGTATTCTGATAGATTGGATACTGCGAATTTCTTTGTATGTAACTTGCTATATTTCCTGCTTTCGGAATTGTTTCTTTTATTTTGCTCAAACACTCCTGACTGTCCGGAAGCATTGGTAACAATTTGCTATCAATTTCTGCATATCGCTCACGCATTTTATGTGTGCCACCATTCAAACCAATCAACAAATACAGGCCTACACCCATAATTGGGAAAATTAGAATTAAGATGACCCAAGGCATTTTCATAGAGGATGTCTTATTTGATGCGTACAATCCCAAAACCAAGATCCCACTCAAAATCCTTGTAAATAAATTTATGATTTCTGCATATTCATTCAAACGTGTTACGATAGTAATAATAAAAATCACTTCCAAAAGAATGCAGATTATGGAAAAACACAGCCGTTTTACCCCATTTTTTGTTTTTGCTTTGCCCTCTAAAGTATCTTGTTTCATATATCCACCTTCCTACTTGCTCAGTTTTCTCCCTAAATTTCGTGGAACATACCAATTTTGTCTTTTATTCTCTGCATTTCATTATCTGCTTCAATGATAGCTCTTGCAGAATGAAGTAATTCTTCACTTATCTCATCATAGCCAGGCATTTCTTCAATTCCTTTTTTATAGCGAAGTTGATGTTCCAATGTTGCCCAGAAATCCATACCATTGGTTCGAATCTGTAATTCTACACGCATAGGTGTTTTACCCTTAGCAAAAAATACTGGTATTTCAACAATCATATGATAGCTTCGATAACCATTCGATTTTGGATTTTTTATATAATCTTTTATTTCAATAACTTTAATATCATCCTGTTGGGTAATCAAATCTGATATCATATAAATATCGTCAATAAACGCACAAACTATTCGAACGCCTGCTACATCATTGAGATATGTCTGTATATTTTCTGTTGTAAATTCATATCCCATCTTCTGCAATTTATCGTAAATACTATTGGGCTTCTTAATTCTTGTTTTTATAAAAGAAATAGGATTTCGATTGTTCTCAACTGAAAATTCATCATCCAAAACCTCAAGTTTAGTTTGTATCTCCCGAATAGCACAACGATACATCATCATTAAATTATAAAATTTTGTAGCATTATTTAAAAACTGTAGTGATTCCGGACTGTTCATCCTGAGTTTTTTTACTTCATCTTTTGTCATGGAACTTTCCTTTCTACCTCATCCCTGATTTCAAAACATTATTTATTTTGATAGTTGATTCGTTCTCCTTGAATTACTGGATAACAAATCATTTTATCACTATCCAGATTTTCTACATGCATATCTACTGCACTGATCTGATGGTTTTCATAAGTATTGTAATAATAAATACCTTTTGTAACATTACAACACGACGTATACAATGTGATTTCATATTTTCCATCCGCTACTTCGCAACATCCTCGTTGCTGATCCACAGATCCGAGAATGTGAAAGAATTGGCTAACGCTTTCTTCCTCTGATTCACCTGAAATTGCATTTACCTTTGTAAAAGCTACACGTACAAAGCGTGAGGAAGATGAGAGATCTCCCGGAAGACCTAATCCTCCCATACCTCTACTATATGCATCAAGAGCCAAATTTTCGCAGAAAGTATTTCTGGGCTGTTTAGGAGATAAATACATATAATTATTTAGTTGAAACATCTGCTGTGGAAATGGCGGATTATTCGTAAGCACTCCTACTGGATTATCATAAATATGCAAACCATCTGACATAGATTCTACCGTAATTGACTCATTCTCATCAGAAATGATCCAGTGTAATTGTGCTAATGGCAATTGCTCGCTGAAAGGAGTATTAACAATATTAATTCGTTCAAGAAGCTCGCGAACTTCAACTAAAGAAGAACACTGACTTAAAATCCACGGAATAAATTCAAACTGTGCAATATTTTCCACATCTGGCTTAATCGCGGCATAAACAGCATTTCCGACAAAATTCAGTCCTGCCATTGCCACTCCTTTTTCATTCATAGCATCATAATACAAAGGATAATCCTCTGCAACATGAGCCATTCCAATAATTGCATAATGATTTTTCATATCGCCAACATGGCGAAAATTAAACGCATAATTACGTGGTGTAATTACTATCTGATCACCATAAGAGAATTCATAATCGAGGGTTCGTCCAAAGTAAAAATCTTTTGTTTTATAAGTCGCTGCTGTACACATGATCGTTTATCCTCCTAAATAGATTGAAATATGTCAATGAGTTTTTTTCTTAAACCATAGTATAGCACAATCTTTTATTTTGTTCCAACTTCATACATGATCATAACATGTAAACTTTAAACTATTTTCCTAGATTATTTCTCCATCAGTTTTTCAAACCAGGTATCCATAGCTAGGATGAATTGACCTACGTCTGGCAATTCTTGCAGCATTTCGTTTAGGGTTTTGTGCTTCACATATTTCTGCACATACACCCAACAGACAACGCTACTGGCTTCTGATACAATGTCAGCTATGGTTTTGCGCATAAGCTCTTCAAATTCAGCAATTTCTTCTTTCGGAACAACATCATATGTGGTGACAGTATGGAGCCTCTCTATCTGGATGGACAGATCATCTGGATTCATAAACAAGAAACTCTTGAAGAAGGAGAAATCGGTGTCTTTTTCCTCGATGGTGATGCTTATGTAAAGAAATATCATCAATCTGATTCCGGTATCCAACTTATTTCTCTAAATAAAAAATATGCTCCTATCCAAGTCACTTCCGGCTCCACCTTAAAAACTTTTGGAAAAGTAGTTGGCTAATTTTAAAAGGCTGATGCATTAACAGTAAACTTGCAGGGCGTCTTTTTTCACCATTTTGCATGGCTTATAGCGTTCACAAAACACATTCACAAGTTTCACAACATTCACAAAATCTTCACAAAAAATTAGCACTCACCTCTTGACAGTGCTAATAATGCGTGTTATATTACAGATAGAACAAAGGAAGAGAGATAAAAGAAAAGGTATTCCAGATGTTCGAAGAACTAGAAATGATAATACAGCAGACTGGATCGTGAAGATCTAGGGAGCTTTTGAAAGGAGATATGACTTATGTTAATGCCTAGTATTTTTGGAGAAAACTTATTTGATGATTTCTTTACACCATTCTATTATGATGACAAAGATGAGAAGAAAGCGGAAAAGAAGCTGTACGGAAGAAGAGCACAGAATCTCCTGAAGACAGATATTAAGGAAAAACCGGAAGGTTATGAACTGATTGTTGATGTTCCTGGCTTCAAGAAAGATGAAGTCAAAGTTGCATTGAAAGATGGTTACTTAACTGTCAGTGCAGCAAAAGGTCTGGATGAAGACGATGAAGATAAGAAGGGACACTACATCAGACGTGAACGTTACGCAGGAGCCTGCGAGCGAAGCTTTTATGTAGGCGAAGAAGTGACTCAGGAAGACATTAAAGGTGAATACAAACATGGTATCCTGAAACTGTTTGTTCCGAAGAAAGAAGCAAAACCAGTTTCCAATGATCCGAAATATATAACCATTGAATGATAATGATAACATCTGATTGATAAAAAGCTCGTGGTGTTGCCCGAAGATTTCGGGCAGTACCCTTTAAATATAATTGTAAGTAACAGTCGAAAGACTTGAATATAGATTTGTTTGTCATGAAAAGGAGAGATGACTTATGTTAATGCCTAGTATTTTTGGAGAAAACTTATTTGATGATGATTGGATGAATTTCCCGTTTAACGATGAGTTTTGGGGCAAGAAGAATCCGCTTTATGGTAAACATGCGCAGAACATGATGAAAACGGATATCCGTGAAACAGACGGTAGCTATGAACTGGATGTCAATCTTCCGGGATTTAAGAAAGACGAGATTCAGGTACAGCTGAAAGATGGTTATCTGGTACTTTCTGCTGCAAAGGGACTGGATAAAGATGAAAAAGATAAAGAAGGTAATTATATCAGGCGTGAACGCTATGCGGGCAGCATGTGCCGAAGCTTTTATGTAGGCGATGCAGTAAGCGAAGAAGACATTCATGCAAAATATGAAGATGGTATTCTGAAACTGTCCGTGCCAAAGAAAGCACCTGAGAAAATAGAAAAAGATGGTTATATTGCCATTGAAGGTTAAGGAAATCTCCTTATAGTCGGGCTGTCGCATCAATGATTAGGAAATCATAGGTGCGGCAGCATCTTTTTGCCGTTTTTAAGGCGAAATATTCTCTCCTTTCATTCTGTTTCTACAAGAAGGCGAACTTTAATAAACCTTTTCTGGAAAAAGGTTCGTTTTCAGGATTTACTTTTGACCTGTCAAAATCAGGCGGTTTGTTTGAGTGGAAATAAATGCCGCCCTGTCCTTCCTGCCTGAATCTTATGATGAAGCTTGTTTATGTTATACACGATCGCCAGCAAGATACTCTGGGCGGTTACATTTGCTTTCCTTCGATATAAATATCGCCTGAATTCCATATACAAAAGTTCTTTTAATTCTATTACTATCTGTTCGTTCTCCATTTTCACCTAATCTCTTTACTCCAGTTTCAGCCTGCTCTTTGTTCTGCGTCTTCTGGGGAAGTACTTTGCCTCCCTTGGCTCCATAGAACAGCTCTGTGAGCACTTCGGCATTTCACAAAACCTGTTTTACAAATGGCTTAAACTGTGGAACTCTCACAAACAGCGCTGGCTTGGTGTTCTGGATGACTCCGAGACTCAGCATAGTTACATTATAACATGTAACGGAGAGAAAGATGGTTGTCGTTAGCCATCTTTTTTTCTTTTTATGATAAAAATTTTGGGAGGGTGTGACTCGACATGAGTCACACCCTCCCTCTCTTAGAACTGTCTATTTCCCGACAGCCCCCTGCTTAAATCATTTTTGTTTAACTACTACTTTTACTTTTTTGCGGATCTTTCCAGATTTCACTGTAATATAGGCTGTTCCCTTTTTCTTTCCGGTGATCACACCCTTGGAATTTACCGTCACGATCTTCTTATTCGAAGAACTGTAGGTAACTTTCTCCTGGGAAGTAATCGGGCTGATGACCGGTTTCAGCGTAAGTTTTTTATTCCTTGCAACGGTCACTCTTGATTTCAGTCCGGTAATCTTTGTTGTTCTTACCGTTGTTTTCTGCACAGTAATGGAAATGACCTGTTTCTTGCCGCTGGCCAGTGTAATGGTCACTTTGATTATTATTTGAATTCCAGCCCTCAGCCTTTTCATTGACAGATGGCTAATTTGGGCTTAACAATTATTGAGCATCCCTTAACTGATCTACAATGCTGCATTTCGCTGCATTATCATACATCATGCAGGGAATCAGCCACCCAAGCAGAAGAAATACCGGAATTGTCAGCAGGACAGGCAGAACGGTGAACCGATACTCAAAGAACCAGAACATACTGCCCAGCATTTTCCCCGCAAGAGGTCCCACCGCCAGTGAAAGCACAAAGGCCACCGATACGGAAGACATTGCGTAAAACAACCCCTCGTAGATCAGCATGGTTTTGAGCTGTCGGGGCGTCATTCCTACAGCCTGAAGCACCGCAAATTCCCGGCGGCGGGAAAGAATACCGGTCATCATGGCGTTGAAGAAATTTAAGAGTCCCACCAGCCCGATGATAGCACAGAGGATACCACCGATCAGAAGGAACATCTGCCGGAACTGAGCAAACTCAGAGCGAACCGTGGCTTTGCTTTCATACATCAAGGGCGAAAACTCACCGGCCGTGAGCTTTGACAGATATTGCTCTGCTTCGGCCTCGTCAGCTTCGTCCGCTGTGTCGAACAGGTAGAGCATCGGAACGACTGCACCACCGCTGTCCCTCTGTGCGGTGTCCACAGGCAAAACTGCGTTATATCCAATACCACCATAACGATAACCCATGGAGTTCGGAAGTTCTACCAAGGCGCAGACCGTGTACTCTACATCTCTGGCCCCATACAATTTTGCCTGAAGGTACTCCTCCGGTGTGTCTTCGTTGCACAGTTCCCCGGTGCGGCTGTCGATATATTTCACATCATCCGCATAGGTAGCCGTGATCGTGTCTCCCACCTTGGGGTAGTATTCAGGATTGGGCAGATTGCCGTAATCATCCAAAGAAACCGCAATGGCAATGGCGTTATTGTCCGGCTCCAGCATAGGAGAAATATCTCCGTCGAACACTTGCAGCTTGTCAAACAGACTGTTATCCAGAGCCTCGATTCTGGTATCTCCCATCACCATATTGCCCCGGTGCTCCATGCGGCTCATATGGCTGTCCAACTGCTCGGCACTTTCGTACCTTGCATAGTCTTGCCGCAGAGCATCCTCCGTCATCCACAGGTATGCGGTTTTTAGCACAGCATATCCCGTGCCGGAAAGACTGGCCTTTGTGTTTGCTGCGATCTCCTCGATCTGTTCTGGCGTGATGAATTCATCTGCCGGGTTGAAACGGAAATAGTCGGGAGTGCTGACGATAAAATCGGCGCAGGTCATGGAGGATACATACTTCTCCATGCTGAAGCCTCCCACAAAGGCACACAGCGCATTGAACAGTGTCACCGACAGTGCCAGAGACACCACCACCAGCACCGTCTTTTTCTTGTTTCGTCCCAGATTGGCAAAGGCCATCTGATGGAGCTTGGCTCCCCGGGTGCTGCGCTGTTTTTTCTTAGTCTGTATCGCATCCGTATATTTGGTAGCCTCTACCGGAGAGACCTTGGCTGCCATTTTTCCGGGCTTGGAACAGGACAAAAGCACCGTCAACAGGGCAAACAGCATGGAACCAAGGAAGATCACAGGCGAAGTGCTGATGGTGGTGATGCCTGTATCCAACTGGGTGGAGCGCAAGACAACAGGTACCAGAACAGCGCCGATGCCGTAGCCCAGCAACAGTCCTGCCGGAATGCCGATCAGACAAAGCAGAAGTGCCTGCTGGCGAATGATACGTTTGAGCTGCCGGGGCGTTGTGCCAATGGTTTTCAGAAGTCCGTAAAACCGGATATCCCCTGCAACAGAGATCTGAAAAATGTTATAGATGATAAGATACCCCGTGAAAATCACCAGCAGCAAAAAAGCTGCTATGGCGATCATCAGCTCTGGATCGAGCTGTGACTCCAGCTGGGATGAGGTATATCCCCAGTTGACGCCGATCCGGACGCTGTTGGGATCGGTATAGCTGTCCCATGTGTAGCCAAGATCGGTATCCACCTGCTCCATCTGCCCTTGAATATTTGTGCCGGAGGCCAGCATGACATTCAAATCGGTGCGGAAAGGCTGTAACCCTGTTTTCACTGCCTGCGCTTCGATGTCATCTGCGTAATCACGGCTGATGTTGATGTAGTGAACAGGCATTAGTTCATCATATTCCCAATAGCCCACCAGCGTAAAGGTATCTGTTACAGTAAAGGCGGTTTGATCCTTGTCCGTGATGGAATAGGAAACCGTGACCTCGGCGCCCAGCTCCGGCGTTACGCCAAGCAGCTGCAACGCTGCCGTATCCATGGCTACTTCTTTGCCGCTTTCGGGCATCCGCCCGGTAGTAGGGGTGGCATAGCTCCATTGGGTGCAGTTGGCATCCATGTAGCTGATCTCTGCAGGCGTTTTGGAAAAGACACCATCCACAGTGATGCCGATCACCTTCCGTGCCCCCGCAGCCTTCACCTTTGGATGAGCAGCGATACGTTCCGCCTGCTCGGGGGAAACATCTTTAAAGGTACCGTGTGCATAGCCACCTACCTGCCGAAACTGGTAGGTTTCATAACTGGCGTTCAACGACAAGACAATGGTGAACATGGACGTAAATAGCATCGTTGTCAGCGCAATGGCAAAAATGGCGATCAGATTGCGGCGGCGGTTCGCATAAAGGGATTTTAAGCTGAGCTTTCGAATACATTTTCTGTTTTTGACATTCATCGTAGCCACCTCCCGTTAGTTCTGGGAGACGATCCGACCATCTTCGATACGGATAATGCGGTCTGCCATCTGCGCAATTTCTTCGTTGTGAGTGATCATTACGATTGTCTGGGCGAACTTTTGACTGGTGACTTTCAAAAGGCTCAATACATCCTGGCTGGTTTTGGAATCCAGATTGCCTGTCGGTTCATCTGCCAGAATGATAGCGGGTGCTGCCGCCAGCGCACGGGCAATGGCTACTCGCTGCTGTTGACCGCCTGAGAGCTGATTGGGCAGGGCATCCAGACGGTCGCTCAGTCCAAGCGTCTGCACGATCTGATGCACAAAAGCCTTGTTTACCTTTCCGCCATCCAGTTCAGTGGGTAGAATGATATTTTCATATACATTCAGCACCGGAACAAGATTGTAGCTCTGAAATACAAAGCCGATTTTTCTGCGGCGGAAGATGGTCAGCGCCTCCTCCTTCAGGGAGAAAATATCCTGTCCATCCACCATGACCGTGCCGCTTGTAGGGCGATCCAGCCCGCCCAGCATATGCAACAGCGTGGATTTTCCGGATCCGGATGTGCCGACAATTGCAACAAACTCTCCCTTCTTCACACTTAAATCAACTCCATCCAACGCATGAACTGCGTTATTACCGGAACCATAAATCTTTTTCAGGTCTTTTGCCTGTAAAACCTCCATAAACAAGTACCTCCATGAAAAAATCTGTATGTATGAAAGGAAACGATCCTTTGATACATACAGATTATCGCATAGGATTCTTTCCACATTCTTTCCGGCGGAAAATGAAATCTAACAGTTTTGATAGAATTGTTGTTATTTCGGCAGAAATATGGAAAACGTACTTCCTTTTCCCGGAACGGAAGCAACCTTGATATAGCCGCCCTCACCGGATATAATCTGTCGGGCAAGGTATAAGCCGATGCCAACCCCTTCTTGTTCCTGAACAGCATTTGAACGATAAAAACGGGAAAATATCTTTGCCTGCTCGTTTTCCGGGATACCTGAACCGGTATCCGATATATCGATCCTTGTAAACATTTCGTAACTTACGGTAGAAATCGTGATTGTTCCATGCTCCGTATATTTGATGGCATTGTCTACAATATTAGCCAGTGCTTCCTCTGTCCATTTGAAGTCAAATGTAGCGGAAATATCTGTATCGTACAGATATATGGATAATCCTTTTCCAGAAGCCTTGGCGGCATATTGTTCTACTACGTTTTCAAGCAGCGGCTGAAGTGATGCTTGCTGAGGGGAAAGTGAAATGATCCCATTTTCCAGTCTGGAAAGTTTTACGAGAGAATCAATCAGAAATCGTAGCTTTTCCGATTGTTTGTACAGTGCCTCCACGTTTTCCTTTGCCGATGCAGGCAGAGTTTCCTCCATCAAAAGCTCGCTGTATAACAGCAGGTTTGCAATCGGCGTTTTCGTCTGGTGGGAAATGTCCGCAATCAAGGATTTGATTTTGTCTTTTTCCTGTGCCATATTTCGAGAAGATGCTTCTGCGGCAGAAAGATAGTGTGCAAACTTTGTTTCCAAAGCAGACAGCTGGCTTTCATCAAAAGTGATTTCAGAAAAAGAACCGGTCATGGCAACGTCCAGCATCCTTTCGATTTCTTCCATCGTTTTTCTGACCTTTCTCCGCTCCCATAATACAACAGCTACCGCCGCCAGAAAACACAGCAGTATGATCACGATGCCGCTTTTATTCATCTTTTGTCACCCAGCTATAACCGATTCCATAAACGGTTTTAATGTATTTCTGTGCCCCAAGCTTATCCCTCAGACGCTTGATCGTAACAGACAAAGCATTTTCATCCACATATTCTGCGCCATCTGTCCAGATCCGGTCTATAAGGTCTCCACGGGTCATGGTTCGACCGCGGTTTTCAACAAGCAGACGCAGTAATTTTTGTTCTGTTTTACTTAATTCTACTTTTGAATCTCCCACATAAAAGGTCATTGCTTCAAAGTCAAAGTGAAATAGATCAATATGGGTCGGTGCATTTTTATGGCTTGACGCTTGCTTTCGCAGTTGGGTATTCACTCTTGCCCGCAAAACCGAAAGAGAAAAGGGCTTGGTAATGTAATCATCAGCGCCCCTCTCCAGTCCGTCCACGATGTCCAGATCGGTATCATTGGCAGTCAGCAGAATAACAGGAATCCCGGGTATGGTTTCCTTGACCTCCCGTAGCAATTCAAGCCCACTGCCATCCGGCAGATTGATATCCAACAGGATCAGGGATACACCGCCGCAAAGCAGCTGCTCCTTCGCCGTTTTCAGGTCTTTGCAGGAAATGATTTTCCGATCATCTACTTTCAGTGCTTTGCATAAACCTTGATTCAAACCAATATCATCTTCAACAATCAATAACTGCTCCATATATCTTACTCCCTCGTTACTCAAAGGTATTCGGCAAAGTTAATAACAAGACACAAAAATAACCGCCCCCGCCTCGCAAACTGAACGGTTATTTTCAATCAATTAAGTATGTGGACTAACCGTCTATCGGCAGCACACTTTTTCTATAATCATATTAGCACGCATATGTGACAATGTCACAATTTTTTTATTCTCAATATTGCAAGACTGCTGGCATTGCTATTTCTTTTCATTCAATAATTCTTTTACTCTTTTAACCGGAAATCTATCTTCAATATCAACTACTTCAAACAGATTTAATGGCAATTCCTTTTCACCAATCAGGGAAAGGTATTCATTAACAGCTCTACGATCAATCATAATCTTTCCATGTCCTGCCCAATGACGATTGCTCTCTTCCTTTTTCAGTCCGGAAATCCAATATTTATCACCATTTTCAATATCTATATAATTTGCATAGTTACCGATATTCTTCTGAAAGGCATGGTCATTAAAATAGATTGTTTTCTTACTTTTTGAAGTTTTGACATATCCAATCCATGCCGGACCATCATCAGAATATCCCGTTTTTAATTCAATGTACATCAAATTGTTAATCATTCTTATTCTCTCCTGATTCCAAATTTTGCAACATCTCAACTAACTGGAAGTTATTACTTTCTGCATAGCGTGTTTCCCAAAATGATAATTACCACGACATCAATCAAAATAATCCCCAATGCAATATATACAAAAAATGCAGGCAAAATATTTTCAAGCAAGCCCATAATTAATGCAAGAATTGCTATAATAGACATTCCAATTCCCATTGTTCTGCATAACTTCTTTTCATCATATTTTTCCTTTTCTTCTTTTGTAGCTGTATTATATCCAGAAATAAACCAGCTCCCGTGTCCAGAAAGTAAAGTTATAGAAAGTACAGCAAATATTGCAAAGACAATCCACACTATCCAATTAGAACCTGTTGCTAAATCTGCTAATTTCATCCATATGCTCCTTAAATTCAAGTTTTTCTAAACTCTTCAATTCCATCTTCTTTCCCTTCAAATAAGAAGTATCCCTCGCCCAATGTGCTCGGTCAATTCCGATTGAGATTTCACCTGTTTTAAGAAATTTAATAACTGTTATATCTTGTTGTTAAATTCTCCGCAAGCCCTTGAAAACACTGAATTTATCACAGGCGAGCTTTCCCTTATTGTTTCCCTTGTGTTATATCGTCCCACCAGTGTTTACGAACTCTGATAAGGGAAAATACAAGGGCAAAAAAATTATATAAAACAGTATAACACAAAATAAAACTGACATGGTGAACTGATTGGAATGCTTCTTAATTTTTACAATTAATGATCGATTGAATCATAAGGAGATGGGATACGATGAGAACAATATTTGCAGAATACAATCCACAGTGCAACAGTATTGATGTTTATACCAGTGCCGGCTATATGCTTCGCATTGACTGCTGGGAAGCTGAAAAGAATTTAAAGACTACACCTGGATCAGACTGTGCATTAAACGCACTCGCCATTGATGCCCCTCTTGAATATGCAAGGTTATATCTTGATGGAAATCTACAGATGTGGGTAGATGCGGAAGACTCATTAGAAATGTTTTGATTTTTAAACAAATACAACAGTTTAAATCACTATTAGCTACAATATTTCCAGAAAATTCATCATAGGTTTGTGTAAACGCAAAGAAACCGCGATCAGGCAGCATCCAATAAATTTCCCAACTCTACGCATAACCGTTTCCTCACTGAACGAAAGTAAGGAATAAGGCAAGTACCACAATTCCCACCATCAGCAACAGCCAAAAAACGCTGATTGCAGTTGATACAATATTGATAATGCTGCGGCTTTTCCTGCTCCGCACACATACCACCGAAAGAATCAGCCCCAGCAGAACAAAAACGATATTGGCTCCGGCCCAAGCGGTTCGGACTCCGTCCGACAACGAAAGGTGCAGGAACGACGGGGCGAGAGCCGCCAACGGCAGGATGCTCATAACGAGCGCAGCGATACTGATTGATTGGTAGTTTTTTCTTTTCCATAGTTTTACCTCATTTCCTTTTTCCCAAATTGGGTGACAGCCAGCGCGAAAAACAGGCCAAACACTACAATCGCGCACGGCAGGAACGGAAATACCGAAAAAGCGGCGTCGGAAGTTTCTGCTGTAAAGTCATGGAGAGAGCAGGAAACGAGATAACCGCTGTAACAGTACGGGTAAGCGATCCACAGCGGCGTATTCGCAACCAATACACCGGGAATCACAAGCAGCAGATTTAATCCCACAGAAAGAAGCGGCTTTTCAAACAACACAGTGATGACCCACATAGCCGCAATGCACGGCAGCATAGTCAGAAACAGCCCCAAGCACCATTTCAGAAGATACAGGATCGGCAGGGTTTCTGTTACTCCCATTGTCTGTGTCGCAATCAGCCCAGCGATTACAAATACGACAAGAAACACCACCATCTCCATAAACAGATAAAAGGTAAGCACACAGAATTTGGCAATGGATAATGCGCAGCGGCTGACCGGTAGCGCCAGCATTTTCAGAATCCCGTTATTTCCTGTTTCTCGTCCTGCGATCATCACGCAAACCACGATCATGCTGAATGGAAGCAGATAGTAGGCGTAAACAAGCGCACTTTGAATAAACATGGCAGGCCACGCATTGGTGTATTCCGGTGTAAAGTAGTTGCTCAAATTCGCAACCCCGGAAACCACCACCAATAAAGGTGCAATGAAAATCAGGGGTACGATTTTGGAGCGTTTTACTTTCATAAACTCGATTTTGAGTAAATCCAAAAAGCTCATTTCTTATTATCCCTCCTTACTCGTAGCGTCTGTACTTCGCCAGCCACAAGCCCACAGCAAGGAACAACAGTGTTTCCACCAAAGCGACAAGGGCAACCGTCGAATCAGGCTGGGCGCTCATGGCTACTGCTGGTTTCAGAATAATCACAAAAGGATGCACCAGCAAAAGCGTCAGCCCCGAATTTGCAAGGGCCATACCACTCAGAAAACCGGCAACACCAATTCCAAGCGGCACCCACATATTTTCAAAGCGCGAGGAAATCAACAGCATAAACGACAGTACCGGCATGGATGTGAGAAAAGAGTATCCGGCAAAGCGTACCAGCGTACCCATCTCAAATGCTCCGTCCAGCAAGTCCGTCATTCCAATCTGTGCAAGTGCCAGGTTTTGCAGCACGATTGCAACCAAAAACATGACCGTCAGAATCAGAAATTTGCACAGATACATGGCCGGGACGCTGACGGGAAGCATATACATCTTCTTTACGGCACTTCCCTTAAATTCCATATTGTAGATCATGCAGGTAGCAACCACGATACCGAACAGATTCAGCACCATAATCATGCCGTAGAGCTGGGTCAACAAAACATCCATCGGGGCCAGCGGCAAATTCAGAAGTGTGTCTTTCCGCACAATGAAATTGACAAATGCGTAGGCGGCTCCCAAGACACCAACGGCCAGCAGCACGGGAATCACGCCGGTTCGCTTTCCTTTCCGAAGTTCGATTGCCAGCGTTTTCATAATTTTGCCCTCTGCTTTCTGTCCATGTTATCTTTCTCAACCATAGAAAGAAACACATCTTCCAGATTGTCCGCAGCGAAGCCGGATTGCAGGGCGTATTGACGCAGATCATTCATGCTTCCCTCAAACAGCAGCCGCCCGTGGTTGAGAATCCCAATGTCATCTGCAATCAATTCGATTTCAGACAGCATATGGGACGAGATCAGCACCGTGCAGTCGTAAAGGCTGGGCAAGGATTTTACCAGATTGCGGATTTCGTGGATACCAGACGGGTCAAGACCGTTTGTGGGTTCGTCCAGAATCAGAATCGGCGGACGCCCCAAGAGCGCCCCGGCAAGGCCCAAGCGTTGCTTCATTCCCAGCGAATACTGTTTTGCCAGCCGGTCGCCAAACTCGGTCAGCCCTACCAGTTCCAGAGCATCTTCCACATCAGCTTTCGGCAGTCCCAAAATGCGGCGGATAATGTCAAGATTTTCCCGCCCGGTGAGATTCGCGTAGAAAGACGGCGCTTCGATGAAAGAGCCGATCTCTTTGAGAATGGCAATCCGATCCTGCGGAAACTGTTTCCCATCAATGGTAAAGCTGCCTTTTGTGGGAGCGGTCAATCCCAACAGCATTTTCATGGTAGTGGATTTGCCTGCCCCGTTCGGGCCAAGAAAACCATAAATGCTGCCCTTGCGAATATGAAGCGAAACATGATTGACCGAAGTGAAGTTCTTATATTTCTTGGTCAAATGTTCCGTTGTAATGATATAGTCCATAGAAACATCTCCTTTCGATGCTTCTATGGTACAACTTCAACCTGACATCTACATTCTCCCGTCCTTACTTTTACCTTACTTTTTGAGGATGCCCTCCGCAGACTTGAAATCCTATGTTATAATACTTTCGGGAGGTGACGCTATGGACAACTCTTTTCTGCATCGGAAGAAGCTCTTGCTTGTAGACGATGAGCCAGATTTGCTGAAAATGGTATCCGATATTTTAAGCGATGCTGGTTTTGAAACGGTACTTACTGCCGCAACGGTAAAAGAGGCTATAATAACGGCAGAAAAAGAAAAACCCGACTTGATGGTTTTGGATGTCATGCTGCCAGATGGGGACGGCTTTTCCCTGATGAAGCAGCTCCGCACTTTTACAAATGTGCCAATCATCTTTCTGACCGCAAAAGACGAAGCAGCAGACAAGTTGGCCGGTCTTGGCCTTGGAGCAGACGATTATATTTCAAAGCCGTTTATGCCGCAGGAGCTATTACTGCGTGTCTATGCGGTTTTGCGCCGAACTTATAAAGAGGACAGCCCGCAGGTTTTCCTGGATGGATGTACGATTGATTTTAGCCGGGCAGAGGTCAACAAGGGCGGCGAGATTATCCCCCTGACCGCAAAAGAGCATACCCTGCTGGAAACGCTGGCCCGCAACGAGGGAAAGATCGTTACGGTTGACGCTCTTTGTGAAGCATTATGGGGCGACAATCCTTTCGGCTATGAAAATAGCCTGAATGCCCATGTACGGCGGATTCGGGAAAAAATTGAAGCCGATCCCTCAAAGCCCGTTTCCCTGATTACGATCAAGGGGCTGGGTTATAAACTGATTACAAGGAAGTGACGCCATGAAATCTTTTGGAACCTATATTTCAAAGCACTTGGCGTCTTTCGCTGCATTTCTTTTGATCCTGGTAATTGTCAATGTCGTTCTGTATGGCGTGACTTTCTATCACACAGTTTCAGAGGATTACGGAGAAGCGTCCCCGCGCGCCATGCTTGAGCTGACCTCTACTGCGGCTACCACAGAAGGTTTGCCCGATTACGCAGAGCAGAAATTGCGCCAGTACAATATCTGGGCCATGTATCTAACGTCAACGGGCGAATGCTTCTGGCGGCTCGATGTGCCACAAGAAGTGCCGCAACATTACAGCATTCAAGAGGTAGCTTTATTTTCCAAAGGCTATCTGGAGGATTATCCTGTTTTTGTCTGGAGTACAGAGGATGGATTGTTAGTTTTAGGGTATCCAAAGAATAGCTATATGAAGCTCACCAGCAACTACTATTCCATGGAGACTATTCAGAAAATTCCCCTCTATGTGATAGGAATGTTGGGCATGGATGTGCTGTGCCTGTTTTTGGCCTACTATTTTTCAAAACGCAGGATCATCCAGAACACGGAACCGATTGTAGATGCCATTGAAACATTGGCCGATGGCAAACCCGTTTCTCTCCATATTGATAGAGAGTTATCCGAAATTGCGAACAGCGTAAATAAAGCCTCTCTGATATTAAGCAGGCAAAACGAAGCCAGAGCCAACTGGATCAGCGGGGTTTCTCATGACATCCGAACTCCGCTTTCTATGATTATGGGCTATGCAGACCGGATCGCCGCAGACAAAACAGCCAGTGAGGGGGTAAAAGAGCAGGCTGCGATCGTGCAAAAGCAAAGCGCCAAAATCAAAGAACTCGTGCAGGATTTGAATTTAGTATCGCAGTTGGAATATGAGATGCAGCCGCTTCATAAAGAGATGGTTCGCTTATCCAAACTACTGCGATCCTATGTAGCAGACCTGTTGAATACAGGAATTTCCGATAGCTACAACATCGGAATTAAGATCACTCCTGACGCCGAAAATGCTGTGTTGGAATGTGATGCCAGATTGATTTCGCGAGCTGTAAACAACCTTGTCCAGAACAGCATGAAACACAACCCACAGGGCTGTGAAGTCTGCATTTCTCTTACAGCATCGCAAAACCATCTTATCTTGGCGGTTACGGATAACGGAATGGGTCTGTCTGCTGAAAAGCTGCAAGAGCTGGAAGAAAAACCGCATTATATGGAAAGCACAGATGAGCGGCTTGATTTAAGACATGGGCTTGGATTTCTGATTGTCCAACAAGTCGCCATAGCTCATAACGGCAATTTCAAACTTACTAATGTTTTCCCGAAAGGGTGTGAAGCTGCTTTAATATTCCCGTATATTGGATAAACAGGCAAGTACAAATCTATAAGAAAACGCCAGATGCAGAGGTGATACGCCCCTGGATCTGGCGTTTTCTTAATAAGCGCACTTCAAATCGGTATAACCTTCTTATTAACACTGACAAAAAACAGGCGCATCAAATGAAACTTTATCAAAAATATTTTCCGAGCTGTTTTAAGCCACGCCGGATACTGTCTCGGACACGGCTTGGGTCTACACCTTCTACTTCGGCAATTTCGTTTACCGCCATTCCCAGATAGTATCGGGCATAAATTCGCTTTGCCTGTTTCTCCGGCAGCTTCATCACAGCGGCATAGACCTGCTCCTGAAACTGTTTTTCCTCCAGAAGCATCTCCGGTGTTTGCGGCTTCAATAGCACCGCATTTTCAATGCCATTCTCGCAATCCAGAGAATACTGTGCTTTATAACGATACATCTTTCGCTCATACGCAGCCTCCGCACGTTCAGCTGCCCGAATAGTCTCCATTACTTCCTCTGTCACATCTATAAAAAAGTCTGTTACATAAACATCAGGATAAAGTTCCCGAAGGTTAATTTTCTTCATTATGTACCTCCATTTCGATTTTCGGGTGATTGACGGGTGAATCGAATGGAGGCGGAGACCGACACCGGCAGACAACCGGATCATTTCCGAAAAAATGGCAACAAAAAACGCCAGATTTCCGTGAGGGAAAACTGGCGCGCCAAGAACAGCCATTATTATACTGAATTACATGGAACGATAATGCCGATGCAATGTTATACTTGCCCGGAGGAGGAGCAATGCTTTTTTTAACTGATGTAGATCATGTGAGCTTTGAAAAAGCAAACGAGACACGGCAAAATAACCTCCAATCGGCTACCGTGTCCCTGCAAGTCGTCATTGGTTTGTGTAGACGCAAAGAAACGGCGGCT
>NZ_JBBMEJ010000028.1:0-29816 GCF_040096615.1 Blautia aquisgranensis | reverse complement strand
TGCCGAACATATTTTCTTTTTTAATAAAACTGGATACAGCATTTTTTTAGATTTTTTAGTGAAAAAGGAAATATATTCACTTATCATGTGCAGATATGCACAGTTTCACTTTCATCTCGGCAATTGAATTACTGAGGATTCCCGCTTATCTTCCTAAATATCCAAATAAAAGTAAGTAGGTAATCATCCGTATACAAATTTACCATCAATCAGTCTTCTTCTTACAAGTATCTCCAATAATTTTTCACATCAACTGTTTTTCTTTTTCAGATAGTTTTTCAGAATTTCAAATTTCTTCTCATCAATTGATTTATTATCACATTGAATTTTTATCTCAATCTCGCATTTGAAATAATTATTCGGATTTTGATTCAGGTATTCTTTTAATGCGGCAAATTCTCTGATCATATAGTTATTTTTCACACAAAACCATTGGCACAAAAAATTACATGTATGCTCCTTTCCTCCGTCACATTCCTTTCCTGCAGTCAGATGCAATTCATTTTTATTCATAGAATTCCTGTCGATTCCGATGTTTTTGCACTTATTTTGAATTTCACAGCCCGACATCTGTGCCATATTTACTTTTATCACAAAAATCAGTTTTTCCGTAACGGACTTCGGAGTCAGTAAATCTTCTTTTTCTGTTTCATATTCCGTCTCAATCGTGTAATCTTCCGTCAAAAGATGTGAAATCCAGTGAAATGCAGACTCTGTTGACATCTGATCGATATTATGGTTAAGAATCGGTTTGGAAATTCTGTAACTACTCATGTCCAAAACATCTGCAAGACGTAGGAGGATTTTATCAAATTTCAAACTTATTAACTGCTTAGAAGCAACTGATCTTGAACCATAAATATCTCTCTCATCCGCATAATGAGATTCTGCTACTTCCGCAATAAATTCTCTGTCACACGGTTCCATATAACTCATCTCAAACGGCTTTCTGATCTCAGCTGCACTGTCGGCTGCATGTCTATCCCGGACAATTCCTTCAAAATATTCATCCAAAAGTTTATAGCTGTCCAGCATAAATTTCTTTATCTTCAAAATATCCGGTTCTTTTTCCTGTGATTCACATTCTTTTCCGTAAAATTTATATGCAAGCTGATCTGCCTCATCCATATTTACCAGAAATCCATCTCTGGAAGGAATTTTCACCATAGAAATGTCATGCAGATAACAGGCCTGAAACAAAATATAAAAATCAATTGCTGATACCTTGATAAAGTCAATCGCATGGATCAATTTTACAATATTTTGTATCAGCACAATCGCATGTTCCTGGTTATGAAGCGTATAAAAATATAAATGCTTGGATCCATTTTTCCAGACATCACAGGTATATTTGTGTGTCAATATCAGATTATCTATCCGAACCGGATCTTTCACAAAAGAATAAAAAATTTCCACGACTTTCATAACCGTATAATCTATATCTGCTGCATTTTCCGGATCTTTCAGCGAAATTTTGCGATTTCTGAAATTCTCCATCCGGAAATGTCGGTTTCTGAGAAAAAGCAAAATTCTCAGTTCTCCATAGCTTAACGTTTTCCTACTGTACTTGGCAACCACTGGATTATCCGAAATTTCCACAGTAAACAGATATGAATATATTGTATTCATCACCATACGAATAATCTGTTCTGTATTAGCAGAGACAATTTTCATTTTATTTGTCATGGATTTCGGAAGAAGTTCCGCAAAAATCTCTTCTGTAGATTTTTCTTCCATTTTCAGACAGAATTCTTCTGCAACCCGGTAATGCTTATTTGCATATTTTTGTAGTCTGAAAGCTGCATATTCCTTCAGGCTTTTGTAAGGATCATTATAATTCAGTCTCAGATAGCGTTCTGATAAGCCTGTATTCCACTCTTCGGAAAGCAGTTCTTTATATACCTGTTTCATATAAGAACAGTTCTTATCCGTTTCTCCCATACAAAGCCTATCGATCAGCAGAATATATCCCCGTAATTCCCTGTTTTCTTTTTCATCTGCAATCTGTCTGTACATTCCTACTGCTGCATCCCATATATTATTCCGGTACTGCCCCATAAATTCTTGTAAAATAGCAATTCTATCAGAATCAGAAAATTTCTTCTTGTTTCTGAATCTTTGCAAATTTTTCAGTCCATTTTTCCCGAATATAATACTTCTCAATTCTTCTTTTTGCTTTTTATATTCTTCTTCCATTGACTCCGGTTCGTGCATTACCGCCAGTCTCATTCGTCTATATTCAAAAAATTTGTAATACCTGTTTAGTTTATCCTGAATCTTTTGAAGGTTTTCTTTTCTTTTTTCAGCCTCTTCGGAATTCTTCTCTTTTTCCAGCGTTTTCCAACGCGCACTTACCTGCCTGGCAAGTCTTTCAAATTTCTTCTCCAGATTCCGGTTTTCTTCATCTGAATACATCCTGAAAAAATCATTGCCACCTTGTGAAACCTCCCTGCTGATACATTTCAGATAAAGATCACTTTCATCCAGTGTGTCCAGACGCACATAATTGCTTTTTCCCTCCAGATGCAAGCCAACGCCATAGAGTGAGCTTTTATAAAATTCCTCTGTATTTTCCGGATAGCACAGATCTGAATTTTTGTCTCTGTAAAATTCTTCTGTATTTCGTATTTCAGCATTAATGTGTTTCAGTTTTTCAGTAAATGCATCTCCTTCCTCGGATATCTCATTTGTAAAAATCACAGAATCATCTACATAAAAATATGCAACTCCGGGAAAATCTTTTTTAAGGATTTCATAAATGATCAGCATATAAATATTTCCCAGAAAATAAGACTGTGGAAGTCCCTGTGGAATTCCCCGTACATATCCACAAGTATCCTTTTCATATGAAACACCTGTGCTTCTGTGTTTTGATATTTTACAATATTCTTCCTGCATATCTCTGCTCAGCTCTGTCTCCAGTCTGCAAAAAACCAGCTTATGCAACATTTTTTTTAACAGTACTCTATCATCCTTGTTCAGATATGTTGGTAAATGTCTCATTATATAATCATATACAACCATCGGATCAATTGTCGGAAAGAAATTTTCCAGATCAAGAGACACTTCATATTTATATTCCAACGATGTATGATATTTTTTCAGCGCATCATTCGCTTTCTGATTATAAGTCTGATACTGATTTTTCCAGGGTTTAAATAAATACGCGGGATCTGTCGATACACGATTTCCAAAAAAATTTGCAGGTATCAGTCTGCTCAGATTTGACAGAATCAGCCGACCATCCTCAGTTCTGTCATAAATAAAAAGATGAAGCATGGACACAATCGCAATCTGAGTGATCAAATCCGTTGTATGCAGTGGGCGAAAAACAATTTTACCCCCATCCTCGATTTTTTTCGGTCTGAAATAGACCTTTGCGCTGATGTATTCACCTTCATCCAGGAGCTTTTCTATCCTTTCACGTACCTTCTTTATTGTTGCGTCCATACATTTTTCCGAAAATTTATCTTTCAGACGATGATAGCGAATTTTATCACCTATATCCAGAAGGTTGTAGTCAAATACATAAGACTCCATCGAATAAATCGCATGATATATATTTTCATCCGATAAAAGATATTCTCTATATGCTAATTTTTCCATCCTCATCCTCCCCGGTTTTATCTGGAAAATACTTTTTCAGGAATTCCAAAAACTGTCCTATACTCTCTTCAAATTTCTCCCGGGACATGTTTTTTATATTTATTTTTTCACTGTAAACATATCGCTGCATATTACATAAAACGCTGCACTCTATAAACATTTCATCACTGCATACTCTCTTTATATTTTCCAGACAGCTGATTTTCTCTTGTCTCCAGTCTGTTTCTGTCTCAACCTGCCAGTATCTGTCGATCTTCAGAGTAAGATTCCTTTTACCGCCCACTTTCGTAAACAAAATTTCTACATAAGGATATTTTTCCGCAAAATATCGCAGAAATTCCCAGAATTCATCTGTGAACTTGGGCAAATAGGTCTTGTTATAATAGTACGCTGAATCGGCATGGCTCATATAATCTGAAAAAGCCTTAATTCCATTACTGATTTTTTGCTGGGTACTTATTTTTTCCTCATTTGTGCTGCCAAGACTCTCCCACAGTTCTTTGTATCCCTTCCAGGTTCCCCGAATTTCCCCGTTATTGTCCATCCGTCTTTTCTCCATAGCATATGTCAGAATACACAAGTTTCAAGTAAGCATGAAGATCTTGTTTCCATCCTACATACTTGCTATAATCTTCCTCCCACTGTCCATTATTCATTTTCTGAAGTTCTGATGCAGCCAACATACTGCCCTTTTGTACTCTCTCTTTCAGTTCTTCCTTAGACGCTCTAATCTCCTGTCTGTAATCTGGAAATTTACCTAGCTTTAAAAAATATTTTCCGACCGGTGCATTTCCATTCATATCACGCAGCATTTTCGTTTCTTTTTTATTTAAAGATACCTGTTTTATCTCCAGTGGCAAAAATGGAGGCAACAAAATTTCTTTTTCATCATAATTAGAATATTCTGAAGATGTTACAATCTTCTGAAAATCCGCATAGGGAATTCCCGGCAGAATATCTACTTCCAGAAGAATCACCTGATTCTTGTTCGAAAAATCATCCTGATAATTCCCTTTTGTACACGAAACAAATGAACCAGTATATCCGTTCTCATAGGCATACAGAGAAGCCTTCCGGTCAACACGTTTCACCCGCACAGGTTCTTCAACCCGATTTTTCCTGCACATCAAAGAAAATACATCTCTGTAAATCTTCAGTGTCTCCTCTATTCTTTCAATAAATGCAGGATTAAGCCTGTGGCCTTCCTTATAGATACGTTCTTTTTCATTCTCATATCCGTCAAAAAGCAGTGCATTCAACGTCCGGTAAGCTTCCGCATCTCCCCACAGTTCATCTGCCATCACGTCACCACTTACTATCATGATTCCTTCTTCTGTCTTTTCACGAATATCCCCACCATAAAATCGCAGCAGATCTATCTCATTTTTCTTTCTCATAATTTTTCCTCAAAGTTCATGATGTTTTTTATCTTGCCTTAATGCTTGCTGCCCCAATAATCCACATCTATCATATAATCTCACGATCTTTTGTTTTTCTCTAATTCCTCAATCACACAATCATGGCTTTTCGTCTTTTTATTATAATTGATTCCAACCAGAAGAACATCCCCTGTATAATCCAAAATAGAATCCGGATACTGTTTTTCCCTGATCTGCTGCAACGCTGTCTGTGCGTTCTGATTCCATTTTAGCTCCACAATCAATGCCGGATAATCATTTTTATATTCCGGCTTTGGAATATAAACAAAATTTGCAAATCCACGTCCTGTTGGCAGTTCCCGCACAGGTCTGAAATAATACTGCATGGTACTCAAATAAGCAATCGTAAGTACACTACTAAGAGAATTTTCATTGTTATATTGAATAACAGAAACATATTTCTCATGAATTTTTTCAATTTTCTCCGCAACAGCTCTGGTATCCAAATCCAGCGTAGCTTCCAGTAATTCTTCCGAAGCTCTGGAAAACTCAAGCATTTCATTCCATTTTTTTCTTCTTACCGCTCTGGATAATTCCTGACGTATTTCCTCATTTGGAACAAACGCCCTCTGATGATCCTGATCATATGCAAGATAACCAAAATGTATCAGATATGACAGTACATCATCCCTGCACGAAAAATGAACCATATCATTCTGAAAAGTCGTCACATCTATTTCTATTGAATCGCCGGAAAGCATCTCAATAATTGCCGCCTTCAATCCATCAAAATCCATATTGATAAGAGGAACAACTGACTCATATGAACCGGTTTCCGACCAATAACTCTGATACTTATTCCATGTAAGAACTTCTACTACAGCTTTGGGGTTATAAACCTGATATTTTTCCAGCAAATAACCATCATACCATCTCTTTACCTTCTGAAAATCTCTGCCATACTTTTCGCAAAGACTGTGCACTTCTTTCTCAGTAAAGCCTGTATATTCCGCAAAAATCCTGGAATCCAGCATCGTAAATTCAGAAAAATTATTAAGGGCCGACTGCGTTTTTAACTTCTTGATTGGAAGAATACCCGTCAAAAATGCCAAGGCTATATATTTTGTAGGTTCCGTTCCTTTAAACATCCTGCGAAGAAATCCTATATACTCTTCCTGGATCTTCTGATTCTGTGCTTCATCACGTATCAGGATATCCCATTCATCAATGATCACAACAAAACGATTACCCAATTTTTCATTTATAACAGACATTGCATCCGGAAGCCCTGTCACATTCGCTTCTAAAACATCAGAATATTCCTCACGCAGCTCCCCTACGATAATGTCCTGAATATTTTTAATAAGTCCGTCAATTTTTCCATACGGATCAATAAACCATTGCAGATCAAAATGTATAACATCATATTTATTCAAATATTTATGGAAATTCTCTGCCCTGCCAACATCCAGATTCTTAAACAGGCATTCTGAATTACACCCCTTGCTGTAATAAGCAGCTAACATATCAGCCGTCGTTGACTTTCCAAAACGTCTCGGTCTGCTATTGCATATAAAAGCCTGTTTTGTATCAACCACTTTGTTGGTATAGTCTAACAGGCCTGTCTTATCCACATATATTTCAGAATTTACCGCTTTTTGAAACGCATAGTTATCAGGATTTACAAATCTGCCCATATACCATCACCCCGTTTTTCTGCTGATCTCATTATATATAAATCCTATAGAATGTTTCATTTTCATTATAACTAATTTATCTTTGTTTCTCAATCAATAATTCTGCTTCAGTCCATGCATCACAACCCCGTCTGGAATAATCCGGATTCTGATAATACAAATCCGAATTAAAATTTGATATTTCATCGCTGATAAAAGAAGAAAAAATCTTCATTAATTCCTGTACTTCTTTTCCCGTTTCCGCACAGTCTTCTATCATAATACTGTAAAGTTTTCCTATATCAAGATAACTTGGAACATCATATTTGCAATTGGAAATTGTATCAAAATTTCCAGGTGTTATCTTATAATAATCAATTACTTCATCGCTTACCTGTTCAAAGCTAAGACAATGATTCACCTCAGCATCCTGCAATAACTTTTTTATTCCTCTATTTTCCTGACAATATCTCCCCGGTGATTTTGGGTTTCCCTTTTATATGTTTATTATTCCTAAGCCAATCTCTTAGTGTATCTCCATTTCTTCCATCTAACAACGCAATTGGTTCATGATTTTCTTCGTTTACGATAATAGTTCCATATGTATGTCGTTTTTTATATGCAAAATCATCCACGCCGATCACATCGCCCACCTCTGGTCCGGAAAGAACTTCATACTTTCTCAAAAGCAGTCTTATAACAGTATCCCCGCTTATCTTCCTAAAAAACCAGCTAGTTTTTTCGTGTTTTTTAGAATATCCCACAAATGTGCAGATTAAGCTAGGCAAGTGATTTAACGTTTACGTTATTTCTGCCTATAGTAATGGCAATACCCAACCAGTATATATTCTATCGAATTAACTTATTAAAGTTCCACTTATTTTTTTACCTGGTGTTTGCTCAACACCAGGTAGTTTTTCACACCCGTTTTCCTCTCGGAAACGTTTTTTTAAATTTCGCCAGTTTGTAATTCTGAATCCATCCCATATGCAACTCGTCCTCGCTATCCTTCCAGACAATCTGACGCCATTTTCTGTATTTGCCTGTGATCCGGATAACCTGTCCTTCTTCCAGATAATCTACAATTACCGAATGACAGTCATGTTTCATCCGTACAACCACATTCCGATTTACAATTCGATAATTTTCCATATTCAGCTCAGACGCATCAGCTCCCCAAACATTAACATAATAGTTATTCACCTGCTGCGTATAATTATTATAGATATTTGTTGTCAACGGTTGCGTAGAAGTAATTGCTATAATAAAAGAAAGAAATCCAAATATTGTATTTAACCATTCCCTGATTTCTTTCACATCAATTGTTCTTCGCTTTGTCACAGATGTCTCAGAACGCTTAAACGATGACTGCACATTTATTTTCGCACTGTTTTCTTCTGAAATTTGTTCTCTTTCATACTCCAGGGCAATTGATTCAGAAACAGCATCTATATCCATGTCTTTCGACATTTTCAGGACTCTGTCTGCAGCCCTTCCCAACATTTCCATATCAATTCCACGCATGGATTCCTGTATCGGTTCCATCATTCGTGAATATCTCTCGCATGCCGCCGAAAACGAAGATATTCCTGAATCCTGTAACACTTCCGATATCATGGACGAATATGGTTTCATCGCATCTTTTGTCCGTTGTAATATGCCATCTTCATATCCCGCCAATGGGTCAACAGCACTCATCATACTTTCTATTGCACTCACATTTCCCATATGTACAGGCTTAAGAATATCATCATATCTTCCCAACGAGCTCTGTATCGCACTGACTGCAGGAGTATTCTCCAATTCCATAAGTTTCTGAGCCAGTGATGTTGAAGAATAAGCCGCTATCTGTGCACCTGTCTCTGAAAAAGGAGAAAAACTGCTTGCACGTATTAAAGCGCCTAAATTAGTACCTAAATTCAAATTATCATTCATCATAGACACAAACGCTACACCCCTACCACACAAGCCTGCAATCCGCCACACCAACTAAACTATCCATAAATACATTATTCAGATGCTCTTCCACTTCCTGTTTCGAAACACCCTTCTTCAGAATCACCTGGAGGAAACCACCTCCACCGGCGCCACAGACAAGTTTACCGTCAATCAGATCTTCAATACTGCTGAAAATCTGCTCGATCAGAGTATTACTGCTTCCTGCATCAACCTTCTTGCTCAGCTCCCAGTGATAATCCAGAAGCTTCGCAAAACCATCCACATTACCACGTTCCAGCTCAAAACGCATCAGCGCAGCTGTCTTCTGAATCTCCTCCAGTGCAAAAAGGCTGTCCGGTTCATTTCCCACGTAATGGCCAACCACATCTCTGAGAAGATTTCTTGCAAGACGCCTCTGCCCGGTATAAATAAGAACAAATCTTTCATCCAGTTCCCGCTTCGTCTCCTCCGGAATCTCCACATGCGTCACTTTGATCTTCTGCTCCAGCCCCGGCATAGAAGTAATATATTTCAGACCCGGTGTAATACCTCCCACCTGATCCTGCCATCCGCCACCGGTAGACATAATCTGCTCCATAGCCAGCACATGCGAATACAGATCCTCCTCCGTATATGCAATGCCCATAAACTCAAATACCGCTTTCACACAGGCCGCAGAAAGAATCGATGAAGTACCAAGTCCGGAACCTTTTGGCACATTCGTCACCTCAGAGTGCATTACAAAACCACCACCAAGACGCTTCAGTATCTCAGACAGCTCATGCCCTTCCCTCGGAATGATTCCGCAGGCCAGAAGACACGCCTTCTGCAATGCAAACGGATCAAACGGATCACCCGTCATCTGTAACGGTTCGATCGTATCAAACTCACCGTGAACATCCATATCCCTGCTGTCAAAAATCACTTTCAGATCATCAATCCGCTCCAGTGTAACTTCCACCGGTTTTTCACCATTCAGAAGAATCGCAACATTCAGTACCGTACCACCGTTTTCATTACAATACGGAGGAGTATCACTCCAGCCGCCACCCCAGTTCACACGCAGAGGAAGTTTCACGGTATGACGCTCACTCACGATCCTGGCCTTCTCGTTATAAACCAGATTCTTTATCGTAGATTCCAGAACTTCACTCTGGATTGTCTGGAAACACTTCTGAATCTCATTTTCATCATCCAGAACCATGCCCAGGTAATAATGAAGACGCATTTTTTCACTGAAATCCGCTTTTTTAAGCCGCTTTCTGACCCATTCTTTCTGGATCTTGGTCAGAGAATGTCTCTTTCCGATCTGATCCACCGGAACCTGATTATGAATAGCCTTTGCGATCTCATCCATAGCCACAAGATCTTCCATACGCCTGTTCCATGCAATGATCGCATCCGGATCCGCATCATTAAAACCTGCACAAAGCGATTTGTGAGAAACAGCATTCCAGGAATCCTTGTCAAAAACCTTCTCACCGGTTACAGCAGCATATAACTCCAGAGAAGCATCTACCGCTTCCTGAATCGTATCTGCCTCCGCATACAGATTTGCCGACCATAATGTGTGTGGCTGGTCCTCCCAGAATTTCACATCAAAATTCCGCTCAAGCTCATCCAGATCTCTGCCAAACAGCAGGTTCTCTTTCGGATTATCATTCACTCCGAAAATACGCACAATGAACCTTCCATCCCTCTGCTTCAGCCCATGCAGCACAACTCCGTCCGGAATGATCCGGTCCTGGATGTCTATGTAAGAAAGCACACAACGGTCACCTATTTTTGAATTTCTATGAACATAGGAAACTTCCAGATAGCAGTCACTTCCGACAGAAGCCTTGCTGCTCAGAACACTGTTATATCCCGCTGCATTATTTCGGATACTGCTGCCCACCAGACGGCTCCATCCAAGATCACTGTATTCATTCACTCCGCCACTCATCAACGCCAGAATCTCTCTGGTAGTACCAAAATGGATAAATTTCGCAGGCGACAGACGAAGAAGCTTCATGCGGTACGGCCGCAATACTTTCCAGACACGCTCCCTCGCTTCCGTCAGTTCCTCGCAGAATTCACCTTCCGGTTTTTCCTGATAAAAATCCTCAAGCGTAGAATCCTCAGCCAGCGGATACAGAAAATCCGCATAAAGCGAAAGTCTCGTCTTTTCATTTACATGCCTGTCATAATCTTCCTCAGTGGCAATCAGAGAATACAGCGATCCCATCATATCCGTGCTGAAGATCAGAGCACCCGTATCAATATCCACACAGTCCGATTCATTGACAGCTCCGACTTCACGTAACACTTCCACAGACTTCTTCTGAAGACAGCACTTCACGTTACCGTTTTCACCATTCAGATACACGCCGTGATTCTTACCTGTCTCCACATTCTCTTTAAAAGAAATCGCCGCTGCACCCACATTGCTATAATCAATTTGAAGCGGATTAAACAACAGCAAAACATCTCCCGACAGCAAAACCATACCCTCACGAATCCTGGACGGAACAGAACTCATGCTGATCATAAACTCATCAAACAATGTAGAGTTACGTCCATTCGGAAGTTTATGTGGAACCGGCGAAAAAAGCTTGCCCAGGGCAGAATACTGCGGAACACGCTTGCTGTCTCCACCGGAATGGATCACCAGCACACGAAGCCCTTCAAAATCCTCTTCCTGTTCATGAAGATATTTAAGCACTTCCAGAGTCGCGCCACCGGAACCAACTCTCTTACCGCCACGATCAGGAATTGCAACAAATTTCGTACCTGCCGGCAAAAATTTCTTTCTTTCATCAATCTGCTTGCGAAAGCCCTCCGCCTGCTGTTCATTTGAAGCAGTCAGAATTACGTAATCCCATTTTGGAAAATTTCGAAGTTTCAATGATCTGTTGTAGTCATCCCAACAATCCTGATAGGCCTGGGATAAAAATAATGAATATAAGTTTTTCATGGTTTTCCTTTCGTGTTTTGTTTAATCTCTATAATATCAACTAATTCATCTTTTGAAGAATTATAAAATTGACTTGCATCATTGGAAATCAGAACAGAAAATGATAATGCAGCTTCCATAAACAGAATTACTTTCACTATCAATTTGTTTTCGGAATCTGGATGTATCATAATCATATGACAATTCCACTTTATCTTTTTCAATGCTTCCTTTAGTACTTCGTCCTGAATAAATGAAACTCCTGAAAGTCCCACACATTCTTTTTTCATTTTTCCATCAATAGCATTCTTAAGATACTGCTGAATTTCTATAGCTCGGCTGTCTTTTAAATAGTCGCTTCCAAATTTATATATTGCATATTCAAAAGCAATTTTTAATGCTTCCAAAAAAAAGCGATGAAACTCTATCGTTATATCATAATGAATTTCCGGTTGTGAAAAAAGACTTTTCGTTTGGTCAACTTTATTCAGAATATCCGTTATCTCCTGCTCAGATTTATCCATTCTGATCAATTTTTTCTGAAGCATTTTTTTAATTTCCGCTTTGGAAGATGCTACAATTCTCTCAGTATTTCCATGGCGCTCAATGCGTGGAACAATTGTCGGTTGATAATTCTCATCTACTCTGATACGATTTCCGTCTTTATCTTTTCCCTCTCTAAAAGCATTAGGAATTTTTCCGTTTTGCCCTTTTAATCCAAGATTCTCTCTTATGATTTTAAGAAACATATGATTAACAAAATAATTGTCAACATATGTTCCCAATCCACTATTACATTTTTTGCAGACATTATATATCTTCAGTGATTCATTTCCAAGAGCGTTCGGAATAATATGTTCCTCTGACCAATCATTATCCTTGTCAAATTCTTCTTTACTTTTCCCACAAAATATACATCTCTCATGGGGAGATTCCTGTTGCATATCTAAAGATTTCATTTATCATCACCCACTTCTGTATTGCTTTTCAATAATTGCCAACGATCCGTTTCTTCATTTCCTTCCAGATATTCTTCATCTTGTCATACCCACTGATATTATTGCTTCCTCTCGCTCCACAGTGGGGAACACCGAAAACCATTCCACTCAAGTTGGTGTTTCACTAATTAAGTCACTAGATAAAACATAACATGTATATGAAAGACTACCCACCGATATTAAACTTTTTCCTCGAATAGCTGGAAAATCAGAATTTTTATATGAACTTTAAAGAAATTTTTTCTTTTAAATATACAGAATCCTACCACTTTTACTAATACTATACCATACATTACAAATATCTTCTTACACCGCCACTGTATTCTTGTTCCAGTTCATCTGCCAAATACGCATCACTCATACAATGCATGCAACATGATATTTGCAATCCTCAGAGATAACAAACCATTTGAAATCATTACTCCACAGGAGCATATCCAACAATACAATGCTGCCAAATGCGACATAGCTGCATAAAACAATGTAAAACCAACGAATCAATATCTTTCAAAAGAACGATATTTCACCAAGGGAAAAGTCTGCCCTTTTTTAAAGAAAATATTTTTTTCATTTTCTATTGACATTTATTAGCTGGACTTGAATATTACGGTGCCGCACCGTAATATTCATTGAACTATCTGTTTGCTTGCATGATATAACTCCATATTGCTCCGATCCTCTTTTTCCCAGTATCTCAAGGTAAATTTAGCTTGTACACATTTTTCTGTACAGAAAGAACCACATCGTAGATGATCCAAATTCATCTTCTCAAATAAATTATCCCAAAAACATAATCCAATATATTATCGAACCTTTATTCCGCTAAGTCTTATAGCTTGGGCCATAGCAGTTTCTTCTTTTGACTCTTCTTTTATGTCATTCATATTCATTGTAATCTGCCAAACATTACAATGTTTTGCATTATCAAATTTCTTCATCAATATCTTTCCATCAAGAATAGTACCTATGTCTGGTCTATTATTAGCTGAGTACGGTTCTACCAGTTCATTTACGTATATACTTCCTATTTCAGAAAAACCTATAATCCTAACTTGTACATAATGTGTAACATTCTTGGTCACTTCACACTTTACAGCTATACCACTCTCTATTTCTCTTTTAACTTCTACAAACTCATCTTTTCCTAAAAGCTTTATTGAGCTATTATATGCTCTAGGCCCATCATAACTAAACCCTAAGCCAAATCTCACTCTCTGGCCAATATTAATTTTACTAATTTCTCCCTTAGTAGCAGATGGATTAAAATACACATCTACTCCATGCCAGTTTATATAAGCATGACTGTCATTAACATAATTATTACTAATTCTGCCAATAAAAGGCAACAATATTTCTGACATTTCATCTTCTGGAACAGCATTTCTACGATTCCTATTATTTGTTATTAAAGCATTAATACCTTTCCCATTTTTAGAAAGCCAGTGCTGAGGTACCGTCCTGTTATATTTATTTGCTGCTGTATGTTTAAGCTCTCTCAAGAGCTTAGGCAATTCCCCTTCTGCAAGTGTGCTACCCTCTATCGCCTGAATAAATTTCAGAATAAATCTATAATAATGAGCGTCAACAGAATCCGTAAGATTAACCCATCTGTTAAGTTTAATTATTGCATCCTGAATAAGCATATCTTGATTTTCAACTTCAATTCGTTTAATAGAATCAAACCATATCCTGATATTTCCTACATGCTGATTTTCCTCTGAAATATTTTCTTCCATCAGTTGGATGACCTTTGTATAAAGAGTTTTCTTATTTTCTGAATCTTTAGTCTGTTCCGCAATCTTCAGATATGATCTTGCCAGAATTCTTCTGGCCTGTGTGCAATTCTTATTCCCGGCATTCTCAATATATTTTTTCCAGATATCTATACTATCTTCAACTGAAACAGTTAACGAATGCAATCTTTCTTCAATTCCATCTAAATCTTCATATGCCGAATCAGAAATCAACTGTTTACACTCATCCCACAGAGTTTCAGCTCTATCAATGTATTGCATTGCCCATTTGCCTTTGTCAGATGTAAGATATTCTGTAAAGTTATCCGTTTCATCAAGCATATTTTTAGCAAGGTATGCAATTTGTATACATAGATTTATTTCTGATACATGTCCAGCAACACCAATATTACTATCACGAACAATTTTAAAGTATTTGAAAGCACTCTCTGCGTCTTCCTGTATTTTCTCCCTCAGTTCAGAAGTATCGTATTGAGGATTATCCTTAAAATTCCACAAGATATCTCTTCTGTAAATATTCGTTATCCTAGACGAATATCCCATTGCTTTCATATGATATAAAAGTGGATCTACATGCCCCATTTCTGTTTCTGACAATTCTATTGCAGAATCTATATTGCGAAATCCCTTTTCATAATTCTTGTCTATGTAAAAATAAAATCTTGCCAGATGTGCTGTAAAATGTGGCTCTTCCGGATATACTTCAACCAATTTATTAAATATCCTAACTATGGCATCAGTCGATGAATCGTAACTTCCATCAAAAGATGTTCTATGCTCCTCTCTTAGCTTCATAATCAATGTTGAAAATATCGGTTTTTCTGCATTAACATCCGCTTTTCTTGTAATAAAAAGACTCCTTAAAAGATTCAATGTATCCTGATTAATGTTGAATCTATTACTTCTAGAATCCTCAATAAATCCAAGAATATTATCTACAAGATTCAGAAAAGATATTTCTGTTGCATTCCTTCCATTTGACATTTGTTTCAGTATTTCTTCACCAAACAGATGATACCTTATCCGTATAAAGTTTTTCCCAGATATATCTTCCATCCGCACCAGTTCATTAATACCTGGACTTTCTTTTAATAAAAATTCATCAACAGACTCATCATTAAATAGATTCATAAAATATTGTATATCTATAGAAACATTACCATAATCTGCCAACGATAAAGCAAATAATATTTTCTTTGATTGATCATTCATCCTTTCAAGAAAATTTGCTATATACGGCTTAATTCCTTGAAAGTCTTTATCAAAAGCATACATCGAAAGAACAAACGGAAGTCTATCATAATCGTCGCTCTCATTAATATATTTGTCAAAATTTTCTTTCACGCTTTTGTCACAGACAAGATCTTGAAGTTTAATTTTCATCTGCCTTGCTTCTCTAATGCCGAAGTCACGAACTATCGTGTATACACTTCCTTCATTTTCATTATGAATCCCCTTAAGTTTTCGCTGAAAATAACAAATAACAAAAGCAAATCCCATACGTTTAAGCTCCACTTGAAGATTCTTTACTTCATCAAATTCTATGAAATTATTATCAGCAAAAATCAGAATCGGGCAATGTGTAAGATCATAGATTTTCTGCAAATTCTTGCCAGTTTGTTCATTGAGTCGATTAAGAATAAACGTTGGATATATCTCTCTAAATTCCCAAGCAAGGCGACGCATTAAAGTTGTCCCACCTATTCCTGGAACATAATACACTTTCCTAAGAAGTCGGCCTCGATCTTTCATATCTTGAGTAATCTTATCTACTATCTTCCTCTGTTCTGGTTGAATAACATCAAAATGTTCTCTCAATCCATACCAACTAATTTCTTGAATACCCTTATAAAAATCTATTCTATTACATTTCTCTGAATCCAGCTCATCTTCCTGATCAATATCTATAAACACCGTATCGAAAGAATCTTTGAGCACAGTAGCAAAATTCTCATCAATTAAAACTCTCTTACCATTTTCCGCTGGAAGTTCTCTTTTAATAAGACCTGAAATAAATTTACTATTCAAATTATATTTTTCTAAATGTTCAGCAAATTCTTCTATACTCAAAGTGGATATTTTAAAGTTCTCATCATCAATAGAATTATATTCACTATCTGCTGATAACACGCAAAAATTAATCTCATCTCCACTATCATATACATCATTGAATGTATCTACTATTTTTCTGAGATTTCTCTCATTCTCTAACGGATAAACAAATGCTTTAACCGGTTTAGAATATTCTTTATGAAATTCTTCAAGAATACTTGATAAATATTTACCATGAGCAGTTCCCCATCTTTTGGGATCAACTACTGAATCAGATACATCCGAAGTTCCATTTGCCATAATCCAGTAAGGTCGATGCGAGAAGGAAAACTTTCTTCTCGCATTAATAGCATCCAAAGTACACACTGTCGGAACAATACCCGTTATATCTGTATACTTATATGCAAGACCATTAATATCACTGTCAGGATCCATATCAATTACAAGATCCCATTTTTGAGAAAATAGTCCCCTGATATCATTTGAATCTATTCTCCTTGTAATTAGAACATAAGAATAAGCTGAATTAAATTCAGACGTATCCTCAAGTATTTCATACCACGCCTTCCCACCTCCATAAAGAGAGTCATCTATAAGTTCCAATTCCACATTTTCATCTACATAATTTTTAATGATCTTACGCACTTCTTCCAGCGATTCTTTGTACCGATTGGGATCTGGTATCTTTCTGTCATGCTTAGGGCCATTATTCACGATCTGGGCATTCTCAATTATCTTCCGACTATTAATGCCTATTACAACTGGCGATGGAATTCCAATATCTTCCAATTCCTCCAACAAAAATCCTATAGTAGCTGTTTTAGTACTAAGTTGATCAATTTTATGTTCCCTTACAATGGAAGAAATTATATGAGTAACAAACTGCTCATCATACATTCTATAAAGATAATTCTTCAAAGCCCATTCACAGCACATATATAAATCTGTACCAGCATCATGCAATTTAGCAGATGCCAATTCTTCGTCTCCAGCACTATAAACTTCCGAAAAGCGCTTATATTCCCTAACGCTTTTGTTGAATTGAGCAATGATTGCTTTCTTATCTCTATAATTTGCACTATTTGTCCTGTTTCTAAACTGAATATATCTATCCGTTTTTCTTTTTACACTTTTTTTCACGCTTATTCCCCCATTTATAATAATTGTAAATCCCCTAAGTTGAATACTGAACTTTGGGAACTACATTGTTCTAATATTATTAATATAAAGAGGCATGTAAAGATTTATGTAGTATATTTTTAACGCTCTCCTGCTGCTACGATTTTATCTTCTACCACTTATCATGATTTTTGTCTCACTTTGTAAAACACATAGTATAACAGACCTCCAATACCTCCACCTAACGTATTATAAAAAATATCTGATAATTGCCATGTTCCCAATCTTAGAAAAAGTTGAAGCATCTCAATTGTGAACGATATTATAAATGAAATCTTCAAACCATTCCAAACCGTTTTTCGCAATTTTGTCATTTCCACTTTTTCCTCAAACGTCCAGAACAATACAAATATAAACGGTAGCATCAGTATCAAATTTTCAAAACACTCTGTTGTCAGCTGCTTTTCTCCATTTTTTTCTCCCCAAATCCACCAGTCCCCCATAACATTCGATAATGGATTTGCCCACATTTTTCTATTAATCAATGTTCTAAATAAAATCATTACTGAAAAGAAGAAAAGAATGAAAAGCTTGCGAAAGAAAATAGAAGTTTTAAATTCTACCGCCCAACCTTTAATTGCCTTTTTCAACCCTTTTCCACTTTCAACAGGATTGTAAGCATAAAGATAAATAAACCCAAGAAGAACCGATGAAAGTACTGCATACCAAAAAGGCTGGTACAATGCAGTTAAAACATTAGATATAATTGATTTTATTACTTCCAAAGCATCACCTTCTTATAATGTCAAACTCTAAATCATTAATAATTTCTCTATTTTTTAGTGCAAGTTTAACAAAAGCCTTGATTGAATATTCCGGATGAGTTTCCATCAGCTGTCCGGCGATATGGAAATCACTTTTTAGATTCACTTTTGTGCATACTGAATCATAATTTCTACAGGGATATTTGTAAAGGCTGCTACGCACCGCAGATGCGGCAAGGCCTTGACAAATATTCCCATAGAAATAGAAACTGTAATCAAGCACAAAAAGGTGATTCCCGGGTACCGGAACCCTGATTCCCAAATTTACGGATTTGCGATTTCGAGTCACAAGAATATTCAACAGTATCGCTACTCCTGCACTGGTCGCTTCTATCATCAACGGTAAATATACCAATGCATTACCTCTTGAACGGCAGTCAAAGACTTTCAAGACAAATGGCATCCAGCTTTCCTCAAATACCATGGCAAACTGGGTGATCAAAAGTACCGATGTATATCTGTCCCTGATCTATGACCGTCTCCACGAAATGATCTACGACAGCAAAGTGATACATGCCGATGAATCACCGGTAAAAGTCATGCAGATCGACCATGCAAAGATCAAAAACGGTAAGAAAACCTATATGTGGGTCTACCGGAACCGGCCTCTGCGTGGCACACATCCTATTGTTCTCTTTGACTGGCAGCCTTCCCGTCATTCGGAACATCCCCGGGAATTCCTGAAGACTTTTTCCGGAACTGTGGTCACAGACGGATACCAGGTCTATCACAGGCTTGCAAAAGAACGCCGGGATCTTAAAGTCGCAGGTTGCTGGGTCCACGCCAGAAGACCTTTTGCAGAATTCATAAAGTCTGTCGGTCAGGACACTGCCAGAGGATCGATTGCCCAGGAAGCATACCGTATGATCACAGAGATCATGCACATCGACAATACCTTCGATGATCTCTCAGTTACAGACCGCAAAAAGCAGCGTCAGCTTGTTCTTTTAGAAAAAGTGGAGGCTTATTTCGCATGGGCAAAACAGAAATACTCCCAGGTAACCCATAACAGCACGATTGGAAAGGCTCTTGCTTACAGCATAAATCAGGAAGATTACCTTCGTGTCTTTTTATCTGATGGTCATGTACCAATGGATAACAACTATGCCGAACAGGCGATCCGGCCTTTTACTATTGGCCGGAAAAACTTCGTACTGATTGAATCTTCTAACGGGGCAAAAGCAAGTGCGATCCTGTATAGTCTGGTAGAAACTACAAAAGCAAACATGATAAATACTTTCGAATATTTCAACCTGCTGCTCACTGAAATTCCACAGCACATGGATGACAAAGACCTTCGTTTTCTTGATGATCTTCTTCCATGGTCACCCAAGGTTCAGAAAGAATGTCCAAGTAAATACAAAAAATCTTGATTTTTAATACATTTATTATTTTTACAAGATCCGCTCAATCCCCGCTGAAAATGCGGGGATTTTTGCTGTCCAGTACTCATGTTTGAGGATTTACCCGCAACCAGCTGGATGATACGAAATTTAAAGACGTACCATTCGAGGACCGTTTTGGTATGCTGGTGGACATCGAATACAGCAATCGTAAGAATAATCGTCAGAAACGATTGATCCGTAATGCTGGATTCGACCAACCGGAAGCAAGTATCATGGATATCAATTACACTTCCGGACGCAAGCTTAACAAGGGTCTTATTAACCGACTTGCAACTTGCGAATATATATATGAACACCGGAATCTTTTTATCACCGGTGCTACAGGCTGCGGTAAAACTTATATGGCCTGTGCCTTTGGCATGGAGGCTTGTAAGCAGTATTTCAATACCAGATATGTCCGTCTCCCTGATCTGCTTATTGATCTGGAGACAGCACGAACAGATGGTAACTACAAAAAAGTCATGGCGAAGTATGCAAATCCAGTTGTCCTGATTCTGGATGAGTGGCTTCTCTTGAAACCGACGAATGTAGAACAAAGGGATATCTTCGAACTGCTTCATAGGAGACGTAAGAAATCTTCAACGATTTTCTGCTCCCAGTATGCATTTGAGGAATGGTATGAGCAGCTCGGCGGTGGTGACAGTCCTCTGGCAGATGCAATCATTGACCGTATTGCTCATGACAGTTACCGAATAAATATCACAAGCATAGATGCTGAACATGATAAATCAATGCGTGAGGTATATGGCTTGGATAAAGCATTACGCGAGTAAACTCGCATGATTACACAGGTGATTTCCACTTCCGGACATCTGATTCCCAAATTTCCGGAAGTGCGATTTCATCGCACACGAATATTCATACCACGCAATACTTCATTTTCTATTTATGAAAAACATAGCTTTCATAAATGCAACAACAATTGTTGAAACCAACTTATTACTCTTTACTGCTATTGCCAGTAGCTTTTTATTTCCAGAATATCTTTTCGGTTCCATTGCACTTTTTAGTTTTAAATAATATTCAGATCTACGTGCCACATAATAATTATTAAATGTGCCACTCTGTTTATATTCCTTCATAAAAATATTAAGCGAAAGGTCGCAAAAATCTTTTTGAATCTGATAAAAAAAATCATACTTTTCTTGATAGCATTTCGCTATTTCAGCTTCTTTTTCATATAACAGCGCTGCCTTTTCAAACATTTTATTCGATACCTTTTTCATCATAGAGTTCTCATTAGCTCTATAATGATACAAATACTCCGAATTTAAAACCGAAATACAATTGGCTTCAACAATTACAGGAAACATAATGTTTAAATCTTCACCAATTGTAATTCTATCGTCCACCCAGTGAATATTTTTTGTTAAAAGATCTTTTTTTAGAATTTTCCCCCATCGGCTAATTCGAATTCCTCTTCCAAGTGGGGTTCCATCATTTATCAATTTGGGAAAAATATCCGTTATAATCTCGTTTTTATGATAAACACCGTCTGGAATACTATGATGATCTGGTATAGAGCTATTTGAAAACTCATGATAGTATGAACAACAAACAATATCTGCATTCGTTCTTTTATACTCGGTGTAAAGACATTCTATTAGCGTAGTATCAATCCAATCATCACTATCAACAAATACAATCAAATTACCCGTAGCATATTCAAGCCCTTTTTTCCATGCTGAAATTAATCCACCATTTCTTTTGTGAATCACTATAATTCTAGAGTCCTTCTTTTTATAGTTGTCACAAAGCATTCCACAATTATCTGTTGATCCATCATCAATTAAAATTAATTCCAAATTCTTATATGTCTGTGATAATATAGATTTAACACATTTATTCAAATATTGTTCTACATTATAAATCGGAACAATAACACTTACCAATTCAAAATTTTCATTTTCTTTCATATTATCTCTCCCAACTCATATTATGTCTTAATACTACTCCCACATGACCTCCAATCAAACAGTTCTCATCCAGTATGGATTTTATACATGTCGTGTTGTATGATACAATGTTATTATTGCCTATCACTACACCCTTTAGAATGCTACAATTATTACAAATCCAAACGTGTTTTCCAATTTCAACTTTTGCAGAACGAATTGAATGATTTAATTTTCCATCACAAAAAACCCTATGACCATCTGAATCTCGAATAATAACATTTCCACCAACTAAACAATCATTTCCAAATTTAATTCCATTTAAACTTGAAAATGAACAACCATTATTGCAAGTAAAACCTTCTCCAACTTCAAAGATCGATGAATCGACCAAAATAGAAAAATGGGGAGAAAACCTTGCTTTTGATCCAGTAAAAACAATTTGGCCGCCATTACGAATCATTAATAAACTTTTTTTAGAATTGTAATAAAACAGATCTTCCGATCCCCCAAAGCCAAATTGAATCATAAATGTTTTCGGTTTTTGTTCAAGAACAATCGATCCCTTTTTTAAATTTTTAAGTTTCACATGTCTTGATACTACTATTGGAAGTCTTATAGCATCCCCAAAATTGAGCGTTCTAAAATTAACATATAATGTTTTTATAATACTAACCTGATTTTTCCAAAGCATGAGAAGCCCTTTGCTACATTTCACGATTTATGTCGTCTCCTTTCATTCCTTCCACTTATTCTATTAATCAAGACCATAGTATAATATCGGCAACTAGAATTGGTAACAACATTGACTGTCATATATATCAAAAACATGATAATTGTTAAAATAACTCCATATCCGACAAAAACAATATAATTTTGAATTTTAATTTCAATCAAATTGTTAAAAATCATTATAAAAAAGAACATCGCAAAATTTACCGCCAAGGTTAAATATGTCCGAATTGGTAATCTATTCAAAATCTTAGTATTGGCATAAATGACCATATCATTTGTTCTATACAAAAGTGCAACTATTGTACCTAATAGCACACCATAAATTCCTACTTTTCCAACTAATATAACAGACACAACTATATTTATAGCAGCTTCCAATATAGATCTCCACATAGTTTGTTTTGCATGCTGTGCCACATTGATCAAATTACTAGAAACTGCACGACTTGCAGACAGAAGTTGAATCATACAAAAAAGCATAGGTAACTTATCATCTATGTAATTTGCATCTGATACACCCTTTGTATATAATGATATAAATGGTAATATTAATATATAACAAACGCTAATCAGTGAAAAAACAAAAACCAAATAAAAACTATCAAACGCATCATTCAAACTAATATATTTTTTTCTATCCTCATGGTATGTTTGTCCTAGTGAAAATTTAATGCTATTAAAAAGTGTGCTAATCAATGTTTGAAGTCCTGAAAAGACAAGATTATACACTGCATATATACTAGCTGTCGTTAATCCACACATTGTTGATAATACTATAGTATCTGTACTGTTAAAAACAGTCAATGTAACCTCATGGACAAGAAAAGCGTTTTTCTGCTTCAAGGCGTGATTGTTCGGTTTTGCTGAATAATCAATCCACTTATAATTTCTATCAAAGTACACTTTATAAATTATGACTTGCATTACATTAATCAGCAAATAAGATAGCTGAAGATATACAACATTCACTTGTAAATTAGCTAATGTAATCTTGGCAATATAAGAACAAACTTGAACTATAAATGTTATGTTTGAAGTTATATAATTTTTACCTTCTGCAATAAGAAGTTGTTTGAATGTTGCGACATAATAAAAAGAAATTACTCCTGCCAAACCATTAAATAAAACAACGAGAGAAATTATTTTTCTATCAAGACTTGATGAGATGACAAATGGCGCGATAATAGACAATACAATAACACACACACCGTAGAAAAATGTTATCTTACGGTAATACATTCTCGTTGCAACAAGTATGCCAGATATTTTGTTCTTATCATTTTTTGTTATTGGCCCATATAACGCTTGAATCGTTGCCGTTCCAATTCCAGCCTCGAGCAAAGCAACGTAACTGTATATTTGTGTTACAGTATTCAAGAGACCATTAGTTTCAGAACCATATCCTACCAAAATTAGTCTTGGAACAATAATTCCTAATGCTAATATTATTATTTGCGTACTAAACCCAAAAACTATATTATAGAATCCTCTTTTAAATTTCATTTATCCGCCACGCCTCTCAATTCTAACACTTTTTATAATAATCTATAACTCTTCCTGGCACTCCTGCAACAATTGCATACTCTGGAACATCTTTAGTCACAACACATCCAGCCGCAATCACCGCAAATTTTCCAATACTTACGCCTGGAAGAATAACTGCATTAGCTCCAATCCAAACATTGTCATCAATTGAAACAGGCTTGGAAACAAACCCTTTATTCTTATAGTCATGATTATGATCCACAATAACTACATTATTTGCAATTTGAACATGCGCTCCTATCAAAACATGCGCTTTACACGTTATCGAAACATTATAATTGAAGAAACAATAATCGCCAATTTGCAATTTTCCTCCTTCTATTAAAATATTATCCTGCCCTCTAGTCTTCAATCTCTTCCCAATTTTTAATTTTCCGTGGTTATTAAGCTTAATTCTTAATCCACTCCAGTCCTGGTATATATTACAAGATAATTTGGCTCTATATTTTATCTTGTAGTAGCAAATTTTCAGAGCACTTCTTATTATCGCCATTACCGTCCTCCAATATTTCATGTATCCATGTACTGTGATAAGCAATTACTAAAACTGAAATAAAAAGAGCATTTTCAAATGGATGCTCAGTGATCATTTCAATCGAACAAGCCAAAAGTATTGATGCCATAATCTTATTGAGTATGCTCCGCTTCGTATCACATACCCTTTTTATGCTAATAAATAAAATAATTAAAAACAACATAAGCGCAATCAATCCACCAGTATAAAACATGTTGAGTAATTGATTGTGCTCATAGGTAACTCCATTATCATTAAACACCCTTGCCGTGCCAATTCCAGATCCAAATATGCAATGCTCCATCGCTTGCCCAAATGCTGAATTCCAAATTGTCGTTCGTCCAGTAAATGTTAATGATTTTCCTAATATGCCTTCTATCAGCCATGCAAATTTAGATTGAATACCAAAAAATACTATTCCAATGTTAATTACAATCTCTACACACCAGGCCTTTGGCGCAAATTTCGATGTTAATTTTTCCATAAAACAGAAAAGTAAAAAATAAATGACAAAAGCTCCCAATGTAACCAATGCTGTCGCAACTTGCTCTTTCAAGAAAAATTGAATACTAGCCAATAAGGAAACTAGGAAGGAAATCAACCATATTATTTTACATTTTCTACTTTTCTTAAAATAAAAAAGTGCAATCATCAGAACCGCAATAACAGGAAATGCATATGAAGCAATTCTCACACGTAGCCCTAACCAATACCAGTTCATTCCATTACTAGATACATAACCCAATAAATTGTTTATAAGCAAATGAAACATGCCTATAAGAGCAACTGCTTTGATTGCCACTTTTGGCTTTTTTTTAATCCCAAAATCAACTAAAAAAGCCATTGCAATGTTAGGAAGTGCATAGTTCATCCAAGTTGATATGTTTCCGCCTCTCACTATGGTAATTATTCCTAGATACACCTCAAGAGCTATTATTAATGATACAATTTTGCTTGGATTATACACTCTTTTTACCATCAATAAAATTCCGTAAGCAATGACAACCCATTTTCCATATCTATATATGCTCCTAAGATATGGAGCAAAGTAAAAATATCCAATCGGATAAATAATTATTGCCATCATAACAAAATATTTAAGACTAAACTTGCTGATTTTCATTAATTTACCCTTTTCCGTGATTTACTTTTATTTATCTCATTAAAAATTTGTTGTACTATTACATCATTATCATATGAAAATTCTTTTGTATGCTGTTTCATCTGCTCCATTATTCCAGGATTATTGATAATATCTATAAGTATACTCGCAATTCCTTTTTCAGAATTTTCGCATATACGTCCATATTTCTTATTTTCAAGCAATTCGTATGCTGAGTCGAAATTTGTACTAATTACTGGTGTTCCAGATATTAAAGATTCCATAATTACCATAGGTTGAGATTCATATGCTGATGTTAATACATATAAATCTGCCCGAGCCATATATGGATATGGGTTATTTCGGGTTCCTATAAAATGTACTATATCTTTATATCCGCGCTGTTCCAAGTTACTCTCAATCAGACTTTTTTGGCTACCATCGCCAATAACAACCCAATTAATTCTATTTTTCTTTTCTCCTAATATATTAAGAATTCCAACGATTCTCTCAAATGCTTTTTGCTTTTCAATTCTACCAACAGAAATTATGTTTATCCTATCTTCCTGATAATAGTCTTCATTTATCTTTTCCTGTGCTTTTTTTCTTATATCGTCTATAGGCACTATATTTTTTATTACCGCCATCCTATTTTTCAACGATGGGTACGCTCTAGCAAAAGATTTCCTTGCCGTCTCTGCAACAAAGAAAAAGCGGTCTACTTTAGAATATGCCTCTGCGCTTCGAGTTCTGTATTGTGGAATATTATTGTAATCATTATGCATCCAAACAAATCGAGGTTCAATTGATGTAAAAGTAGTGAAGAAATTACTAAATCCCTCTTGAAATCCTATTATAGCATCATAGCCACTGTCAATATTTTTATTCGCAAAATCCCTTAGAATAAAATCCCAAAATCTATCTTCTCCTATTAGCTTTTTTCCAACCGAACCAATTGCTCTACTCAACATCAAATTGTATTTATGGCTAATAGTTTTTTTCTCAGAAAAATGCCCTTGCATGAGCCAATTTCCTTCTATCAACTTTACTTTTTCAGGCACCATATCCTTATATGCTCCATATGGTGAAAATACTAATAGCTCTAAGTCAACATCGTAATTCGATGACATATACGAAAGAAGATTCAATAAACTCCGACGTGTACCGCCAATTTCAAAATTACATATTACAAACAATAACTTCATCTAATTGCCTTTCTATATTTTTCGTATCATTTTCGCCGGATTACCCGCATAAATAGCATTACTTTCTAAGTTTTTTGTCACAACACTATTGGCACCTACAACCACATTATCTCCTATTTGAACACCTTTTAAAATCATCGTTCCAGCCCCGATAAAGCAGTCATCCCCAATTGAGATTTTATTGGTATTTATATTCTCCACTTTTCGCATTGTGGCAAATCTTTCTTCTTTATTGAGTGAATGAAAATCAGTGTCATATATTTTGACGCCCGCTCCTATAAGCACTCGATTACCAATTGTAATCTCCGAATTTGAGACAAACGATGCACATGAAATTCCAACATCATTACCTACTTTGATAGTGCCTGTACTAATTACCTTAAAATTTGTTCGTCCTGTAAAACCAATTGGATTTGCCCACTCAGCCGAATTAATCCGAACATTATTTCCAATTATAATTGTTCCCTTAGGATTATGAATCCGAAGTATACCTTTAACTTTCAGATGTGTCCCGTACCCCCCCATTAACCTTTATTACAATTTTATTTAGGGGAGTAAAAAATACATCTGCATGACCAATTATCTTATTTTTAAGATCTCTCCACATATATTATCTTTCCTTATTTTTTCAAAAAAAGAGAAATTTCCTCAGACCAATTTTTATATCCAAACTTCTCTACAGCTGTCCTTCTTGCATTTTTTCTCATTTTCAAGTAATCTTCTTCAGTTATATTGAGTGCCCTTCTAAGGGACTGCACACATGCATTTACATTTCCTGTTTCAAACAGAAAACTATTATATCCATCTTCCAAATACGTTCTTGTATAATCTCCAACTTTTGAACAAACTGGAATGATTCCAAAAGAAAGGCTTTCAGGAATTTTACTTGGGAAATTCGCCTCCGTCACTCCGTTTTTAAAACGCGGAAGCGCAAGGAAATCCATTTCTCTATATAACTCTATCAATTCACTATATTTCATCCAACCATGAACTTCCACAGTAAGCCCCTTTAATAGTTCTGGATTTCCTATTTTCTCTTCCAACTTATCTTTACTCATGCCAGTTATATGAATTTCGATTTTCTTCTTTTCGTCATCTGTTAACATCTGCAATGCTTGAAACAGCAGTGATAAGTCGTCTTCATGCGTGTTAGCCTTTGCTCCTGAATATATAAACTTTAATAATTCTGGTTTAAATATCCGTTTTGCTTCACCAAACTCATCTGGATCAGACATTATTGGAAGAATCAACGTATATTTACATCCATGTTCCATTTCAACAGATTGCAGTTTCTCGCTTATTGGAAATGCTTTCGGAACAACCTTTAATTTAAATTTCCATTTAAAAATCATCCCCCAATATCGTGGGTTTACCAAGTGATGCCTGTATTGAATTGGAAGTAGGTCTTCGTAATGAATATAAGACATATGCTCCGTTCCAATTTTCTGAGCGAGCCAACTCTGTGCCCTCCAACCAATATCATGGAGAATATAATAATCGTCCCGAGTCATCTTATATTCTTTATACATTTCAACATAAAATCTTCGAGTCATTCCATATTTTTCGATTTTTGTTGGCTTCTCATTTCTATATTCAATATCCTTATATATATATGTATTACCTATCTTATCCTCCGGTCTATTCACACCCTTACCTAAAATAATAACCCGCCAACCGGCTCTCAACAATGCTAAAGCCAAATACTGATCATAGTTTGCACCGGCTGATCCACGTGGAAACCCTGGAGCTCCTAAAATAAATACTCTTTTTTCTTTTTTCAACATTGCTTTCTGCCCTTCCACCATTAGCTTACTAGAGTGTCTAGCCAACGCTTACAAACACTCTTACTATCCAGTCTCAAAATTCTTTTATATGCTTCTTTCCCCAATGATTCTCTCTTTTTCTCACTATTCATGAGCAAATCCAATTTTTCAGCCATTTCGTGAATATTGCCAACTTCAACCAACAAACCATTTTCTCCATCTTGAATCAAATCCCTTGGTCCACTTTGACATGCTGTTGCAATACATGGCAAGCCAGCGTACATAGCCTCGCAAAGCACATTGGGAAATCCTTCAAAAAACGAAGAAAGAACAAATATTTTTGATTTTTTCATTTCAAGAAAAGGAGTGTGCGTTACACCACAAAGCGTAATTCTCTCTGTCATTCCTGCCTGATCTATCCATTTTTGGATTTCTCCTTCCATATCACCCTTTCCATATATTTTTACATTCCAATCTTTGTGCTCATCCGCAACTTCAGAAAATGCTGCTATTAACGTTTTATAATCCTTTTGATGTTCTAATCTTCCGACTGATATTATCGTATTTGTCTTTTCTACTTCTCCAATGCACTGTTCATCCATTTCTTTGAAATCCAGCGGATTTTCCAGAACCTTAATTTTCTTTCTAAGAAATTTCGGATAAACCTGAACGATTTCATTCGTCTGAACAATCAGTTCATCCGCCAAGGAATAAATCATACACAACAACAGAAACACCCATTTCGAGTATTTCCTTGCCAAATTATTCCGATCACAAATTACCACTTTTTTCTTCATTCCCATTGATGCGATTGAAAGCACAATATTAGTTCTACCAAGAAATGAAACAGCAACATCTGTATCTATTCTACTTTTAAGCTGCCGCCTTACGCTAATAATATCCTTTATAATTCCGATAATTGCATTATCCTTTGTATGATCATAGCGAATCACTTCTATATTATCATCAATTTTATAAAACTGTTTTCTTCTCTCCAATGAGGTAATGCTCACTTGATTACCCATTTTTGAAAATGAAGACGCCAAATTAATTAATACATGTTCCGCCCCTCCACCAGAAAGGCTACTAATGTAAAAATCCACATTTTTATATTCCTTCATTTGTTAGTCTCCTGCTCCCCACATATTGCAATTTAATTTTTTGCCGTATATTTTTTCAAAATATCCTCATATTCCACAACATTTCCACTATATACTTCCAGCATTTGATCTACTACTTTATCCCAATCATATCTATTTAAAATATAATCTGCTGCTTTATCTTTATAATCGTTGGTCCTATGTCAAGATTTAGTACAAGTTAAAATGAGAAAATTCTCCCCATTTTAACCTGCCAGAAGCTCAGCCTCA
>NZ_JBBMEJ010000027.1:0-31242 GCF_040096615.1 Blautia aquisgranensis | reverse complement strand
TGAGGCTGAGCTTCTGGCAGGTTAAAATGGGGAGAATTTTCTCATTTTAACTTGTACTAAATCTTGACATAGGACCATACTGAACATCAGTGTTGTAATCGTCAGCAGCAGAATGAGCTTTGTCCGGGGATCAAGCAGGATTCCTTTTCTTTTTTCGGTTGTTGCTGAAAATGATAGCCCGTTCATCACACAATGCCCGCTTTAGCAAAATGCTTTTTCAGAAGCGCCTTACCTAAAAGTCCGCCCAGGATCGCAAAAATGAAGATTCCGGCGATTACCAGAATAATGCTCCACATAGGCATAACAGCCATTACCCTGTCAGCGTATTCCTCACCAAAGCTGGCCGCAAAACTGGCCCAGGAATCCTCAACCATGAAATACATGGGGATATATGTACCAACCATCCAAAGGCTGAACACCGCATACCCGATCAGGCTCTTCTTGGCGCTTTTATAACCGCCGGATTTCAAGATCAGATCTCCCAGCAGCCCAAAAATCACGCCCATCGGTACGCCCCAAAATCCCATGCCAGTCAGCCCCATCAGCAGGCCGCTTAAAATTCCCATAATTGTAACCATGCCGAATTTTTTAACTCTGGTCAGGAACAGCATGAACGGGATGCCGGTAATCAAAGACCACAATGCTCCGAGGATCGGCAAAAAGATAGGTACAAAGCCGACGGGAATGGCGACACAGCAGCCAATCACAAAGTAGAGAACGGTGAACAGGCCGAGGTTAATCAGGTCTTTTGCTTGTAACTTGTTACTCATAACGAATACCTCCATTCATTTGCTGGTTAGCGTTTTCTAACCTCTCTATAAGATACCATAGTTAGCAGTAGCTCTCTACAACCAATCATCTTTTTAGCTCCAAACAGCAATGAGTTTTTTTATTGACTGACTTCGCTTACAATTCTATAATATGATTAAAATCAAGGGCAATAAGCCAGACAAATCGACAGGAGTTAAAAATGAAGATTGATGATATTATTAGAAAATGTATTGAAATTCCCGGCGTTTCAATAAAACGTAGCGAGTTCAACGCAGAACTACTTATGAAAACTAAGGAAGGAAAAGGGTCTATGACATTTTTTCAACTTTTCCCCGGACTTACTATTGCGTATATTTTTATAAATTCTCCGACATGGGCAGCTCCAAATTTGGGTGAAGATAGTTTCATTAAAAAAGGGCCTTTGCTCCTAAACTATTGCGTGACTGGTCGTTGCGAGATTATCTTGAATAACGGAAACTTTGTATATGTGAAAGATGGAGATATTTCTCTCACGGAGTGTTTTGCCCAAAAGCAATATGTCTATCCTCGCCGTATCTATGAGGGAATGGAGCTTTTTGTTGATACTAATACACTGGCAACAGAGAGTACATGGATACAAAAAGAGTTTGGCATAGACATCCCTAAAATCATTGAACTTTTTTGCCCAAACGATAACACTTATATCTCAGCAGTTACTCCTGAAGTTGAAGAAATATTGATTAAGCTCTGGGAACTTTTTGATATTGCGCCTCCGTTTTCGATTTCTCAAATGAAGATCTATGTTCTGGCTCTATTTTCATTACTACAAAATCTTAACAATATCCCCCCATCGCAAGCCTGCACATTTTTTACTGAAACACAGGTAGATATAGCAAAACGTGTTGAAAAAATTATCACTTCCGATTTGCGGCAACATCATCCTGCATGGGAATTGGCAGCTCAGTTTTCTGTCAGCGAAACCAGCTTAAAAAACTATTTTCGTGGCGTTTTTGGTCAAAATATTTCCATCTATCTACGGGAAGTCCGAATGAAAAAAGCTGCAGAGTTACTGACTCTTACAAGATTGTCCGTTGCAGAAATAGCAGAGTTGGTCGGCTATATGAATCAAAGCAAATTTGCATCAGTTTTCAAAAAACAATTCGGCCTATCGCCATTGGAATACCGGCGGTCAAAAAAACTGGAAAATATATAAGATAAAGCCGGGATTGCTTGCTGGCTTGCAAAATCCCGGCTTCATCTATGCCCAAAATCAGATATAAACTAATTCCTGCAACAACACTTCCTCCACCTGCGCTTTCAGCGTGTTCATCAGCCCCGCCCAGCGCATGGGGTTGCGGGCTTTCAGTTCCTCTGTGGCACCCGCAACTTCCATCATGTGAGGCAACATGGTTTCCACACGCCCCTGTGCTGTCCGCTCAATCTCTAACAGGTGTGGATACAGCTTCTCGCTCATCAGCAGTTGGTTGTAGAGAATGGGGCGATGTTTCTTTAGGTAGGATTTTCGCATCCTGCCGTACTTGCCGATAGAAGTTTCCGGCTGTTCAGAAAGTTTTAGGTTGGGTATATCATAATCTCCACAACGAATGTAAGTCAACTTACTCATTTTCATTCTCCTTTGCTTCGTGATGATTAGACTGCTGCGCTGGCTGCTATGCTGCCTTTGCGCGGTTCTTCTTTCGGCAGCTGACCGACAGTAGAAAAAACACCTTTTTTCATATTCTCAGCCCGGATCAGGGCTTTCTTAGCGTCCATTGCCGCTTTTTTCTTCGTCTTGATTTTGTCCTCATACCGTTTTTGTGCGCCGCTGGCTTTCCGCTTCAAATAGTTCTGATGAAGCCTGTCCTTGCGTTCTTCTTTTTTCCGCAGTTCTTCCTGTTCCTCCGGGGTTAAAGGAACCGGCTGTAAGGATGGTGGGATATAGCGTCCTAAAAAATTGAAGTAGATTTCAATTTCCTGCGTGGTGTCCTGGCTGCCTTTTCGGGCGCGTTCGTGGACAAGGATTTTCTCTACAAACTCGTTGAGCATGGTATTTGTCAGCGTGTCAAAATTCTCGTACTTATCAATTAGGGCTATAAATTTCTCCGCTGATTTCTGGCTCTGCTCATAGCCGGTAACAGCCTTTTCCAGCTCCGCAATTTCAATCTCAAGTGTGTCCTGTTCTTTGGCATACTGTGGCATCAAGCGCCCTATATCGTGCATCCGGCAGTTTGCTGAGGGCGTTGTCCTCATAGATTTTGCAAATCAGTTTTTCCAGTTCTCCAGCTCTCTTTTGGGCAGCGGCCAGACGCCTGCGCTTTTTCGATATATCGGCACTCTGTTGAGCAACCTGCGTTTCCTGAACGGTGTGAATAAACTCCGTCCGGTCATTTCTGGAATATTCAGCGATAGCCCGGAGCGTATCAGAAACCAATGTCAGAACAGCACTCTCATTGATACGGTGTTGTGTAGGGCATAGTGTCCCACACGGAACTTTGGTATAATTGGAACAGGTATATTGAGAAACCCGCTTGCCATTGTTGGTGCGGTGGACATACATCTTGCCGCCGCAATCGGCACAATAGAGCAATCCTGTGAGGGGAGCCGCTTCGCCCCAGCCGTTTGGATAACGCCGTACATTGCTGCGGATTTTCTGCACCAAATCAAAGGTCTGCTGGTCGATAATGGCTTCATGGGTATTCTCAAAGATCGTCCATTCGTCCTCAGAAACATAGTGGCTTTTCTTGTCCTTAAAGTGCTTGCGGGTCTTGAAATTGATGGTATGCCCTAAATACTCTCGTTTTTTCAAGATGTTCACGATGGTAGATGATCCCCATCCATACGGGTCTTTGACCGGCTTTGAACGGTTCACACCCTCATTGAAGCGGGCAAGGTGTACGACAGGAATTTCAATTCGGTCTGTGGATAGTTTACAAGCAATCTGATAAGGTCCATATCCCTCCAGCGTGAGGGAGAATATACGGCGTACCACTTCGGCAGCTTCCTCATCTACCAGCCAATGCTCTCGTTTTTCGTCCCATAAGTAGCCGTAAATCACAGTGCCGGTCAGATGCTTGCCACTCATGCCTTTTGACTTGAACACAGAGCAGATTTTCCGGCTGGTATCACGGGCGTAAAATTCATTCATAATGTTATAGTCGCGTCCTAACCGGCTCATGTCCTTGATGACGATTGCCTCTATACGCCCTGCCTCCACTTCCTCCATCATCGCCAAAAATCCGGGGCGGTCAAAACGGGTGCCTGAGATACCGTCATCGGTAAAGTGCGTAGGGTTTGGCAGCCCATTCCGGCTGGCAAAATCCTCCAACATCTGTTTTTGGTTGGATATGGAGTTGCTCTCGCCCTGTAACTCATCGTCCCGGCTCAGGCGCTCGTACAGTGGGGTGATTTTCTCATTTCTCATAGCTGTACCTCCTGAAACAAAAATGCTCTAAGTGATTGCTTCACTAACCATGACAAAATCATGATTAAGAAGTCACTTAGAGCATATATCATCATCCACATACAAATCTGTTGTCATTTCCGTCTCTGTATAGAAGCTTCCATCAAATTTTACTTTCGTTACCGTTTCCCTACACTAATATCTTTTATTCTCGATTATTCGTCAAATAAATATATGCATCTTCCAAAGTGATATCATTATCCGGGACACAATTCTCATTTGGCTTTTCTTTGCTTAATACTTTCATATGAATTCCATTTTCTACATACTGCTTAGATGAAATAGAATAATTGGCTTCTAACAAACGGGCTTCTTCTGCATTTTGTACCGTACAATTCCAAACACAGCCCTTTGCATTTTCCAGCAACCCACTCACGCTTCCGGAATATAAAAAACTTCCTTTTTTCATAATGGCAAGCTGCGTACAGGTTGCTGCTAAATCTTCTACTACATGAGTGGAAAACAGCACAGTTCTATCCTTTGAAAAATCAACCAGAAGATTGCGGATCCTGATTCTTTCTTCCGGATCTAACCCGGTGGTAGGTTCATCAATAATCAAAAAATCCGGATTATTAAGAAGTGCCTGTATGAGTCCGACACGTCTCTTCATACCACCAGATAATTGCCGCATTTTTTTATTCTGATGCTCTGTAAGAGAAGTCTTTTCCAGATAATAGGTAATTCTTTGTTTGAGGTCATTTGTGGATACTCCTGATAGTCCTCCCATATATACAAGGCATTCTTTCACCGTAAGATTCGGATATAAGTCGATTTCCTGTGGAAGATAACCAATCTTTTTCTGTATTTTTTCATAATTTCCCTCGTTATACAGAATTCCATCAAGCGAAACCATTCCTTCCGTTTGTTTTAAAACGGTTGTAAGAACCCTCATCAGCGTGGTTTTTCCCGCACCATTCTCTCCCAAAAGTCCGTAAATTCCATTAGGTATTTCAAGAGACGCCTTATTTACTGCAACTACACCATTTTTAAATCTAACTGTTAAATCATTTATTCTAATACTCATAATCTATCCCCTTTTCTTTAAAGCCATTGGTAATACTGCAAATAAAAGCATACCCACTATAAAAGACACAAGCGTTCCATAAATCCAACTCTCGGACATTAATTGATTAAGTTCACAAGAGCTGAAAGAAAACAATCCCAGATTCCCGAAAAATGAACTGCCCGCTTTCGATATAAGACCAATGACAATTCCAAATAAGCATCCTATACCTGCCCACATATTTCCAAGCAATGTACACAAAATCACAGAGCATATACTCCAAAGCCAGATGGTTCCGAACATTGCAATGAAAAATAAAAGGAATATCAGAGTGCCCGAAACGCCTTCGTTTACACTGCCCGGTTTTTGCCAGAAAAATAAAACATATCCAACACAGGAAAGTATTAATAAATATAATATTTGAACGCACACTCTCTGTGATATTACTTTTAACTGCTTTTTTTGATCATACAAATGAAATACATCGGCACGCTTACTTTTTACTTCCATCAAATATGTGTCACTACAAAAAATAATTGTTAAAAATGCTATTGGAGACTGAATCGCTGAACCGATTTCTTCATAGTATATAATCGGATGAATAGCACACAATATCAGTATAAATGCGCATGAATAAAAAATCTTATATAATGGCAGGCAGTTTTTTAGTTCCGTTTTCAATGAACCCTCCTCCTTTTCCAGATTGTAACAGAAATACATACTAATATAACTGATGAAATTACAAGAATAATCTGATTTATGTTTGACATTTTGGCTGCATGTGTTTCAAAAAATCTGCCAGGGAATCGCACCATAATAGAGAACGGTCTCATATAATAAATATCATTCTTCATGGTCAGCATATTTGAATATATAATGTATAAAAACAAGATTGGTGCTGCCGGAAGCGGATTTTTAAATGTTACTGCTGTAATTGTATAGACACAACATATCATCAAAAGATTTGGAACAATATAGATCAGAGAATTCACGCAAAAATCAATTAATGTTACTGGAAAGCCCGATTCTAAAGACGTTTTCAAACACAGCATAAAGAATATAACATTCAAAATCACTAATACTCCCAGCATACTAATGAATCCGCTTATTACTTTCCCACATATATATTGGATTGCCGTAACAGGCTTTGTATGTAATAATTCATAGGTACTTTTTCGTGTATCTTGAATAAATAAAAATGATAGCAAGACTGTTGCAAAAAAGGCCATATGCAATCCTGCAAAATCCGTAAATTTTTTTGCAAAGTACCAGGAAAAAGAATGTTCGGATAATTTCTGTTCGATATAATGATTGATTTCTTCTGTTGTCCCCTTATGAATTTCAAGGTCTTCATAAGCATATATTGCGTTATAATAGCCATATTGGGATTCCAGGAACTCAGAAGCAGTCTTTACATCCATATTCTGAATTTTTTTCACGACATCATCCGCTTCTTGCCTGCTAAATCCAAAACCATTTTTGGAGGTGTCCATTAAAGTCTCTCTGATCGTATCTTCCCACTCCCTTCTTCTTTCCTTATCATCAGATGTGGGAATGTAGCCATCCATGACATCGGCATCTCCCAATGCTACATCATTTTGTGTAACCTGTTCATTCGGTTTGATATAATGAATTTGCAAATACGATGACAGACATTGATATATACTGGCGACTATAATAATCAAGCCAATCCACAAAACAGGGTTCTTTAAATAATCAAGTATACTTCTTTTTATGATTGTTTTCATTGTATCTCTTCCTTTCTTTATTTCTTTAACAGCATCATACAAATCAATTCTCAATAAATTCACAACAAAAAAGACTAAAACCACTTTATTTATGATCTTAGCCTTCTAACATATTTTTATTCAGCTTTGAAAAGAGCTTCTACATGAGCACCGCCCTGTCTGGCATTATATATTTTCAAATTTCCTCCATGCTTTTCACAGAAAATACGAGAAATATACATGCCAAGACCGAAATGCTTTAAATCATCTTGTGGATTCTTATGATAAAACGGCTCTGTTACTTTTTCCTCAGTATCCACAAAACCTATTCCATCATCTTCAACAGAAATTATAAGAAAACCATTTTTTTTCCTTATCTGCAGAGCAATACTTTTTTGCGCATATCGAACCGCATTTTCCAGTAAGTTGTCTGTCACTTCCATGACAAGTTCCTCATCCACTTTCACAACGTTTTGTTCCTGTACGCTTTCTACCTTACATAGTTTACTTTCCTTCTTGGACAGCATGACAGCTTCTGTCTCAATCTTTTTTGCCAGCTCCGATAATACTATCTCTGAACATTGCAGTTTCCTCTGTTCTAAATGGGACATTTTTCTCATGTTTTCCGTGAAATGTTCTATTCGGTCAATCTGATACATGCCTGTTTGCAAGATATCCATAATATCCTCTGTTTTTATACTCTCAGCAGAAACAAACTCTAAGAGCATTTCCTGATACCCTCGCAATATGGAAAGTGGAGAACGTATGTCATGTGCAATTGCATTCCGCAAGACCTTCTCGTCATCAATCATTCGCCACATCTTTCTGTTGTTATCTGCTAAAGCACTTCGCATCATTTCAAATTCTTTACACAACGTTCCCATCTCATCTTTATTTTCATAGGACACATGAAAATCCAGTTCATTATCTGCAATCATTTGTGAGGCATCTTTTAATTCCTGTAGAGGCGTCTTTAACTTGTTTTTATAAAAAAAGAAAACCGCAGCAACACTCCCAACAATCGAAAAAATCAGTACCGAATATGTTTCTATAAAGTCACACATTTCCGAAAGATGATAGTCCAAACGATTCATCTGCGATTGATTAGGTCTTGATATCTCAATCTCGTATTTCTTTCCATGTTGCTGAAACACATCCGTATAATCTGCATAATCAATATATTTTTCCCATATTTCATTCTGCATATTTCTTGCAAAATGAACTGTAAATGCAGATAACAGAAATGCTGCCGTCAAGCTGATCACAAAATAAAACAGAATTGTTTTTTTCAGTGACAAGTTTCTTATTTTTTCCATCGGTATCCAATCCCCCATACAGTTTCTATGTATTCTTTTTCTGAACAATCCGCTATTTTTTTCCTTATACGCCGTACTAACTCCGTTATCGTTCTACTGTCCCCTTCCGCATCATATCCACAGACTTGTTCATATATACGTTCTTTATCAAACACCTGCCCCGGATGCATGGATAAGAATTCTATAATCTGATATTCAATTTTTGTGAACTCCATCTTGTGTCCAGCTATAGCTACTATTTTTTCAGAATAATCAATCAGCATTTCATCCATGAAGCGGTATTCTGTTTTTTGCTGATGCCTTTCTTCTCTCTTTATGTTTGTAACAATCCTCGCTTCCAACTCCCGAAGACTAAATGGTTTCGTAATATAATCATCCCCACCTGAAAGCAACCCATTAATTTTATCATCTTCATCAACTCTTGCTGTCAGAAATAAAATTGGACATAACACTTTACTGCGTATCAGACGACATACTTCAATCCCATCCATGCGTGGCATATTGATATCCAACAAAATAATATCCGGTTTCATTTTTATTTTATTTAATGCTTCCATTCCGTCTGTAGCCGTAATGGTTTCATATTGTTTCATATTAAAATAACTACAAAGCATTTTCACCAATTCTTTATCATCATCGACAACTAAAATCTTGTATTTCATCCAAACCACCTCCAGTATTCATATTATACGATAAAAAACAATGAAATCACAACAAGAGTACATGAAGAACGTAAGCACAATATATCTTTTTTCTCAATTCCAGCTCAATTTCCCCTCAATGTCTTTTTCCTCCGATTTTCGTATGCTTATCCCACAGCAGAACAGTACCACACCGGTGCGACCTGCTGAATCAATCAATACGAAAACGGAAGTGTTTTTATGCGAGAACTCAGTTTTCGTAAAAACAATCACATACAAAAAGAATAATAAAAATGAAATAGGATTAATCAGCTGTTAGAAAACTGATTAATCCTATTTTGTTCTACATCGACACCAAATCTCAAGTTTGCCTCTAAAAATTCCTGACCTTTAATTAATAAATAGGTAAGTCGAAAACCGACTTACCCACTATAATATGATTTTTATTTACTTCGCCACACACATGTTTTCATCAATCCATTTCTGGATATCGTCTTCGCTTACTTTAACCAGGCGGGCAATTTTCTTAACATCCATCCCCTCTTCTGCCATAGAAAGAGCTGTTTCTTTTGCTTTTTTTAGTTCGCCGCTTTCCATTCCTTCGCTATAAATTTTCTCCATTTCATGGCACATAAGCTCCACTCCTTTCTGCGTGTCTTTTAATTCATGTACCTGTTTTACAACAATCGGACTGTGCATTTCATCCGCATTCCTGTTTGTAAGAACATACTATTTTAACCAATCTGTGATATTTTCATCTGTTGCATGGTTCGCATTAAATGTTCTGCACCATTTTGCAGAATATTTCTTTTTGATCTTCACCGCAATCTTCTGTGGTTCTGTAGCTCCGCTGGTTGTAAAAATTGCTGCTTTTTTTCCATTCAGATTTACCTTGTCCAGAAAACTGAATACTGCATTTGGAAATGTTCCACACCAGATCGGACTTCCTATCAGTATCCTGTCGTATGCAGAAATATCAGGAATCTCCATATCCAGTTCTGGCCGCTCATTTAATAAAATTTCTTTTAATGAGGTAAATACCGTTTTTCTATAAGACATCCGGTAAGATTTATGAGTCTTAATCTCTGCCAGATCTGCACCGGAAAGCTGTGCGATCCGTCTAGCAGCTTCTTTTGTCTTTCCTTTCTGCGAAAAATAGATAACTAATGTTTCCATTTGATAGGCTCCTTTTCTAGTACAATATATTTATGGCTGATGTCTCTACAACTCTGATACAGAATAACTGCTCTATTATAACTGGATATTTACTCTTAAGCACGATATTATATAAATCAGGGCAAGCCCAACAGACCTGCCCATTTATAAATGCGTTCCTTATTTTATTGCACATAGATTTTCATCAATCCATTTTTGGACTTCATTCACATCATGATTTACAGCTTTTGCAATTTTTTCAACAGGCAGACCCATTTCTGCAAGAGAAAGAGCTGTTTCTTTTTTGGCCTTTAATTCCCCACTTTCCATTCCTTCGCTATAAATTTTTTCCATTTCATGGCACATAAGCGGTGGCCCCTTTCTGTGTCTCTTTCAATTCATGTACCCTTTTCCCGACAATTCATTTACATATTTACAGTTCAGGAAGTAACCAACAATTTTTTACTTCAGCAAATTCATTTTCTGCTTTCTCACCAGTGCATATATTTTTCCATTCTTCTACTTCGGGGCAATGTTGGCCTTCATAAAATGTATTTTCAAAACGATATACCAAGAATGCAAGAGTAGCACATTGCTTTCTAACTTTAATATTTTCTTTAAACTCTTCTTGCGTCGAAATTTGAAAATTGATTCGCGTATATTTTTCTACTAACCTAAGTACTTGTGAAACTCCTTTCATGATTTTGGATGGAAAACGCGAATTTGTTCGGTAAAAAATATTATGTATAATCATCAAGAAATACTCCAATCCGGGTTCTTTTCGTGCTTTAATTAAATTAAACAATTCCAGCAGGGTATTTTCTTTTAATTGCTGATCCATAATTGTTTCCAGACACTTTTCAACTGCCATTGTAGCTGAAAATACCATATCTGATTCAGTTTCATACATTAGTTCCAACATTTCGTTCATAAAGGCTGGAACTTTTTCATCTGCAAGAAACATTGCTTCCACTTCCCATGAATAAATTCCTTCGTCATAGAATTCTTTTAGCAGAGTACATAGTTTTTTTGACTGAACCGGATTAACTCCCTTCCATCCATTTCTGCCAAAAGATGCAATCGCACGAATCATCATTTTCATATGCCATTTTGAAAAAGTAAATTGAAAATCGAATTTGCTTTCTTTCCAATATTTTACCATATCTGAACAACAGCCGATGAACAGTTCCAAAAACCATTCTTTTTCTTTCGCAGACCATTCATCTACATAGTACCTATTCCAAACCGCCAGTTGTTCCCAATATGATATTTCAGTAAAATTCCTGCCTCTTATATCCTCTTTCCATTTTGAAGATACTTTTTCACTGATAAAACTCTTTTTTATTCTTTCTAAGGGATCTATTTCTTCTGGATGTGGCCATTTCATAAATACAAAAAAATAATATTGCTCTAGATCTGGCAACTGCGTATCTTCATTAAGTTTACTCCATAATAATTCTCCAAAGGCAACTTCTTGTTCTTTGGTTAATTTTCCCCATGTATATAACTGCCCCATTCTGGCCAATACGGAGGTTCGATTTATTTTCTGTTGTTTTCCTATATTAAATATTGCTTTAATAATTTTGGGTTCAAGATGAGCTTTTCTATATAATGGATTTGATAATTCATACTCTGTAAACACATCAAAAGGATCAAGCTGTACTACTCCAAGTATATTTTCTCTCTCTTTCATTGAGCAGGTTAATAATGCATTTATTTTAGTTCTTTTAATATAATCTGCGGTTTGATTCATAACAGAGGAAATGAATTTATTTAATAATCTTTGATCTTTCACCGCATTTTCTTCGATCAATCGGATCATCAAGTCTATCATTTTTCCCTGCTGCACAGAATCCAATACGGCACACATTCTTTCTAATATCGGAATTCCGGATGCTACAATAGAGGTATAAACATTTTGATCATACCATGGATCATATTTCTGAAATTTTCCTATATTATTCATTATCGCATTATATACATATTCAAAAAGTTCATCGATTTCTTTTCTATTCTCGGATCGTAAATATTCTCTTGTAATACATTTTTTTACCACATCTGTTTTTCCAAGACGAAGTAAAAGCTGCCATGTATATTGAGGATAGTAAGATAGCAAGCTTTTTACTAAAATATCCTGCTGATTATTCAGTAAACTTTTACTTCGAAGATATAATGGAAATCCACTATATTCAATGCTTTTAAAAACAGAATATGCCTCCCAACAATTGTTCTCAGATCTAACCAAAGTAATGGATTCCCGATTTAACTCAAATTCCGGTTCTGGAGATTCCTTTTTTAACCAGGTTAATGCACCGTCTGTAAACAGAATTTTTTCTTTATCCCAGTTATAATACTTTTTATATTTAGAAATCTCATTATTAATTTCATTGCATTTTTTTCTGGTTTCTTCCTTATATGGATTCATACAAAATAGTAAATGTTCTTTTAAATACAATGCACATACCAGCAGAGACTTCAAATATACGTTTTGGGGGCTGCTCTCTGCTATTTCATTATTATTCTTTTGTATATCGTTGGTAAGTTCTTCTACTGCTTTCAGTGCTTCCTCATTAAGACCACATTCAGTCATTACGCCAATGAATCTTAAGCGTACCTCATAAGGCATTTCTTCTAAAGAGCATGATACCAGTTCTAGCTGAACTTTTTCCAGATCCATTTTGAATAAATTCATAAGAATTTCTTCAAGTTTCAAATAATATTTGCCATCAACTATAAAATTTGTGCAAGGTTTAAGCTGATCACAAATGCTGTTCCACTTTTCTTCATCCATATTTTGTCTATAGTTTTCAAGTAAATATAACCCTACTGTTAACCATTTATTCTTGTTTTTCTCTTTCCAATCCGAGTGAGAATTTAAAGTATCCCATATTTTATATAAGTTATTCTCAATATTTTTATCTAAAGGCAAACAAGATTTTTTATATCTCCTTGTATATTCATAAGCAAAATCCAGTAATTCATTACAGTAGTCAAAATTAGATTCTAATTCTTTTTCGCTACATTGTAAAAGTTCTTTTCCATTGGTATAACTTTTTACCTGTTGCCTGAAATCTGCTGGAACTATAAGCCATCCGGGATACTGCTCAAATTCTTTGGCCCATTGCTTGGTTAACTCTTTTCTTTCTTTTCTACGTTTATTAGAATTTCCCAATAACCCTTCTATCCTTGTATATTTAATATTCCAATTATAATCTTCAGAATATACATTACTCATATTTAGTAAAGGATTTGTATTCTCTTCAATGTTTCTTGAATTAGTATCGTTTTCTAGTTGTTTATTTTTTAAATATACATTTTGATCAATACCATTTTGAAAAGCTTTTGCTTTTGTAGCCTTACAATGTGCATTTAATAATGCTGCCCGATCATATACTGGAATATTATTATTTTCAAAAAACTTTTTTCGATTTTTTACGCTAATTCCCAGTAAAGAATTAGCTTTTCCTTTTTCCGTATTTTGCATGTTTGCAATTCCCACAATACAATTATTATAATCAGCTATGAGACTTCCAGAAAAACCTTCATAATCCATGGCAGCAGAATCTATTGTATCTAAGATCATATTTTTATTAGTTTTTTTTAAAAGATTAGTATTTTTTAATTGTATCCACCTTTTTTCAAAGCCAAAACTTTTACCATATCCAACCATTTGTAATTCGTCAAAAACATCTAGTTCTGCACTAAACAAATAAAGAGGCTGAACATCAATACTCTCTTCGCATCGTAATACAACCAAATCCTCTGAGCTGTCATTGTCCTCAGAAATTACGGTTGCATTGACTGTTTTTTCCTCATCTTTTACAGAGAAGTGTAAAACAGCATTTTTTGCATAAGTTTCAGGTTTTTCAATTAATAGACAATGTTTTACTGTTATTGCGGTTTCTTTATCTATTAAGAACACGGTTCCAATTTCTTCTCCACATTCTATTTGACCTGTATTTTCATCTAATCTATCTCTATCAATCTTCTGCATCTAATTTTCCCAATCCTTTAAGAAATTTAATTTCGTAGTTTTTAATAAGTTCTGTATTATTGCCTGTATTTTTTATTATATTTGCGATTACTGCTTTTCCGGGATGATCAATATATCGCTTTCCATCAGTTGACAGCAAATAATATTTTACCTTTGTATTTTTTATAAATTCCAGGGAAATGTTCTTAGCTGAACCATGATGGGGAAGTTTTATGACATCAAGTATCTTAGGCAATTCATTTTCAAAAAGCTGAATTGGACTATCTCCCGGAAAAAGCATTTTTATATCTTTATAGTCAATCAAAAGTGCAATGGAGGAACAGTTTGTTATTTTAGAATCCATTTCTATGTCTTTATATTCCGCATATTTATCCAACCAATCCAAATCCTCGCTGGAATACGAAATATTTTCCTGTTTAAACTCTATATTTTTTTCATTATTTAATAAAAACCCCTCAAAGGCAGCATCAAACAATGGGTCTCTAGTGATTTCTATATTATTTGAGTTTATTTGTTTTAAATGATAAAGCCATTTTTTACCCATCTTAGTTAATGTTTCGATACCTGGATTTAATATTGTGATTTTTAGATCTCCAAATTGGACAATTTGTCCCTTACTCACTAAATTATTTACAACTGATGTATTCCAACGGTATCCTCCGGCTTGAATGAGCTCTGCGAGATTTTTTCCGTTGGTATAACTTATATTTTGCTTTTTATATTCACATTCAAAATCAATGTCTGTTGAACACATACTTTTTAAAATGATTTTGACTGCAAAGGACATCCCTTGTTCTGCGTTTCGAGACGTAATACATTGATTCAAACTGTTAAACCAGATTTCATCAATCTCTATGATTTTAGGGTTTCTCGAATCCCCGTTCTCTTTCAATAATGCCCTAATTCCACTGATATGATCATCATCTATATGAGTGACTACGATTAAATTTAATCGTTTTCCTTCGGCAGCCAGTTTGAGCAAAAATTTTTTCAAGTACTTTTGATAGGTTTTGGCATAACCTCCATCAATCAACATTCTAAAATCGGAATCTGGAAATTCCAAATATATACAGTCTCCTGAAGCAGCAGGGAGCATCTGTATGGTAACTCCGTTTATTTCCATTGTTCCCCTCCCATTTTTGAAAGGTAGTGTCAAATACTACCTGTTTTTGTTTCAAAATCCTATAAAAACCTTGATTTTTAGGGAAATATATCAATTCATTAAATGAATGCAGTTTATTTTGCAGGTATTCAGTTAAAAATAATTGATCTTTTGTAAAATTTTTTATTGTAAAAGCAGCTATATTACCCTTCTTATGGCAACGAATACGATATTGTTGCAATTTTTTTCAACGGAATGGACTGTGAGTTCATTGGCTGAAACAACTATTTTTTCCAATTCTTCTTCATGTAACGCTTCATTATCTATACTTTTGATTGAATATGGGGCAATGTAAGGACTTTGCAATAAAGATAGAAATTTTTCTTTTTTTGATGATCATATGCATATGTTCTCCTTCTAATTTTGGGCTAGAACTATTTTATTACAATTAGAGCTTGAATTTTAAATACGCAATTTTAACTCTTAAAAATAATACGAAATAAAACAACAAAAATCACAAATTATAGACAAAGAAAGTATTTATTCGAACAGATCTTTTTCCCATATTTGCTCCTTCATCTTTTTTGAAAAAACTAAATATACTGTATTGCAAAAAGGCAAGTCTAATCAGACCTGCCCTTTTATAATGATTTTTCAATTATTTTGTTACACACAAAGTTTCGTCAATCCACTTCTGGACGTCTTTCACATTATGGTTTACAGCTTTTGCGATTTTTTCAACAGGTAATCCCATTTCAGCAAGTGAAAGGGCTGTTTCCTTTTTAGCCTTTAATTCACCGCGCTTTTCGCCGCTTTCCATTCCCTCGCTATAAATTTTCTCCATTTCATGGCACATAAGCTCAACCCCTTTCTGCGTGTCTTTTAATTCATGTACCCTCTTTGCAAGAACTGGACTGTGCATTTCATCCGCATTCTTACAATGCAGATCATGCATAAGTCTCCCAAGTTCTGTGTCTTCCTGTTTTCTGGAATTCACATATATAATATGTGCTTCGTCCTGAAAGCTATCATCGGCTTCTTTGATATGCCTGTCAATATGGTAAATAGGAAAGCCATACCCAAGGATGTCATCCCTGGTAATAAAGATCACATAGCTTTCCGGTAATTCATCAAAATCCTGACCCGGATTTAAAGTGTTCATGTCCATCAAACCACTATGGTAACGTGCCCTCTTAGGTGATGCACCTTCATTATCCTGCTGGATCTCCACGTCAAACTGTTTGCCTTCGGAATCTCTGGCAACACAGTCCATGATTGCGGATCGTCCCTGCAGATTCTTATAATCCTTCTGGATGATCTGATCAATTACTTTCAGATCCTGTTTTTCCATAATGACCTGCAGAACATATTCCAAGCATTCTCTCTGTTTGAAAACATTTCTCATAAATATGTCACTCATGAGTGTAAAATTCTTAATAATACCTTTATATCTTTCGTAACGTACTTCCAATCCGTTCTCTGGCACAATTTTTTCATCTGCCACGTTCGCTGTCACCTCCCTCTTTATTCTTTTTATGTTATGAAGAAATTTTCGAAAAAGCTTTTGTTTATTTTATCTTAGCATCAATGAATGACCTTTACAAGACACTTTTTCCCCGAATTGCATCGGGTGTTTTTTAACCTACCCGTTCCACATAGCATACACTGTTTCCCTTGCACTCAAATTCCGGACAAAGAGACAGCCATAATCTTTCCAGATCATTGATGTTCATGGCGTCCAATTCTGTTTCATCTTCTTCACCATAAATATTTACAAAACCGATCCGATATATGCCATACTCTTTATGTAGGTTTTTTACTACTTTTCTTCCTGCTCTTCGTATATTCATAAGCTCTCTTCTCTCCTCTCTTCTGCTTCCAGCAAAAATGTATTGCAGGTGTAGCTTCCGGAAGCACTGACACCAGCGGCCCCTCCAAGGCTGTCCAGATACTGGCTTCCATTTTTAGATGCAGAAATGTACATATAAAAGTTTGTCAAAACATAGTTTTTATTTTCCAGAACATTCTTATAACTGCTGCTAAGTACAAGCCTTGCTCCAAGTTTTTCTGCTTTTTCTTTTACCAGCATAGCAGTTAAATTTACTGCTTTTCGTATTTCCTGTTCGCTAAGTCCGCTTTGATAATAACGTTCCAAAAACAAAACCAGTTCTTCTGCTTTATTTTCATGTGGTTCGCTTTTGGCAATCACATCAACAAACTCAATCGTCTTCCTTTCATCCGCAACTATAAAAGAACCTTTTGTCAGACGGAGGATTGCACGAAATACAATTTTACTATTGTGTTTGATAAATATAATTTTTTTATTTGCATCAAAACAGGATAACAGACAATCACAATTTGGACCATTCCGATAGGAAATGCAGCTGCGTAGCGGTACTTCTCCTATCTGCATGACCAGAAGCAGGCTGTCCTCTTCCCAGATTTCCCATCCACAATCCACGCGCAGCAGCTTTTCTTTCCAGATTTCTTCTGTATCTCTTTTTATTGGAAAAGCAATTTCCCGTCCCAGATCTCCTTCATGGTATTTCAGCTCCATGAACTTTCCTAATAACTCAGCATTTACGATTCTTCGGATTTCTTCCTTCTTTTTCGGCTGCCTGTTCAGAAAGGAAGTCATGATCTCAGCGCCACCTTCATAAATGAACTTCTGGATATTGGATTTATTTTCCGCGACAAAAGCATCCGAAATATTCAATTCTGTCTTTAAATTCTTCCAGGAAGGATCCTGGGACAGCAGTTTGTCCATCAATGCAGGTAATCCGGAACAGCCATTTAAAAGATTCTGATTATGTAAAAGGAAGTAAACCTGATTATCCTTTGTAAGATCCTTTAAAAGTTCAGTAAAATCCATTAAAAATATCAGAATCCATATGGCTGTTTCATGCCGAAGATCCAGAATGTTTTTAAAATCCTCCTGCATCCATCTGGAAAGCGACTTTTTTGACAAAGCTTCTGCCAAGCACTCAATCTGATTTTCCTCTAATGCATCTGTCAGGCAGTCTCTTTTTATCAACTCACGGATCACCCGAAGACGATCATCACTTTTTGAGTATGCTAAACGATCATACAGGTCTATATAGACTGCTTTTACATTGTACAGGACTTTCAATTCTTCAAATACACGAGGCTTCGAAAACAGTGATTCTTCACTCTTTCTCCAGGGAACTACCATATATTCACAATCCCTTAAATTTTGCTCGTTTAAAGTATTTAGATTCAGGCATCTTTTATAAACCTCTTCATCCAGAATCAACGAACTCCTGTCAAGGTTTATAAGCCAGTCTCCATTCTTTCGCAAAAGTTCCAGGAAATGTTTCTTCCGTTTCGTAATGACATACAGGATAAGCTCTGTCTTTTCCAAAGTGAGCTCATAAAGATCCATATCTGGAAGCGGATTTCCATACAGAGTGTTCACATAGGCTGCCTTTCCGTTTGAAACCTTTTCAAAATCTGCATCTGGACCTGTCAAAAATCTTATCAGCTTCGGGATATCTGCATATAATGATTCGTTCCAAAGCCATAAGTGAAGAAAAGAGGCCTGCCATTCTTTTGGGATCTGAGCAAGAACCACTTCTAATCCATTCCGGATTTCTTTTGGATGCCGGCTCAGTTCTTCCAGCTGTTTCTTATTTAAACTTTCCGTTTCTTCACAAAACTCTGATAAATAATTTACAAGTTCCATCAGATCCTGTTTCAAAAGTAATGCCAATGATTCCTCATCCTTGAGCAGCTCATAAAGAAGCTCCGTTGAAAAAGCCGGATTTATCAAAAGCATGCGTATCTTTATTCCCGCACGGGCAACATCAAACTCACCAATGCAGGTATCAAGACTTGCTACAAGCTGTTTCTTTAACTCTTCTACCGGTTCCAGAAAAGCATAATATTTCAGATAAACATATACAATCCGGTCCGGGATTTCTTTATCTGCCAGTACTTTCTCAATCTTTTCATAGGGAAATTCGGACAGCTTTTCATTTCCCGCACATTCTACGATCATTCTGATGCGGTCTGGTTCTAAAATAGAAAAATCCTTTTTGTTCATTTTTCCTAAAGAGATGAGTATTTCCGGATCGTCCATCAAAGAAGAAATCGTCTCCTCATTTAACCCCTCCATCAGACTGGAAAGTTCCTGCTGATTTACCAGTCTGGCCGCATTCATACAGGAATCTTCCCCTTTCTTTCCTATCAGTTTCAGGGGAATTGCTGCATTTTTCATTTCCCTGTAAATATTCATGTGCTTTAAGATTCTTTCGATCATCACGCTACCTCTGCCCTTTCTATTAATTCAGTAATCTCCGGTAACCCCATGCATTCGTCCTGGTACATATTTTCTGCCAGTTTAAGAAGATATAGAGCTTCCTTTTTTGCCATAAGCTTTTTCACTGTTCCTGCAAAATTATCTTTTAAATACGAGGAAACGATCTTACAGTAGAGCTTTTTATGGCCATATGAATAACGACCATTCTTGTAAAACTCATAAATAGACTGAATCTCCTTATCCGTTTTTCTGTTTTCCCGTAATATCTGATTAAACTGCTGTTTGATGTTTTTTTCTGTTTTCCAGTGATCTATCCGTTTTTTCTGTTCCTTTAGCCATTCTTTCCGTTCCTGATATCTTTTCCGATCCTCTTCTGTCATATATTTCTGATACAGGGTTTCTCTTCGATAAGAATCACTTATAAATGGAAGAAGCAATTTGGAAAGCTCATATGCTTCGGACTGTTCCAGCCAAAGTGCTGTACTTTCCTTTAAAAGTAAGGCCGTCAGGTATTCTGGATAAATATCCGGATATTCATAAAAGAATTTCTTTTCTACCATTGAAAACAGTTCCCGGTGTTCCTTTTTTCCCAGAACTGGCGAAAAAAATTCGCACTCTCTATGTTGGATAGCATAGTATCCCAAGGAGAAAGTTTCCTTTAAAATCCTCCAGGGGCTTAAGAATTCGCATCCATCCATTCCAATCTCATTGATCAGAAATTTCAGCATAGGATAGGAATGCTCATTACAAAGACCCTTTATTTCACTTTTTAAATATCCTGCCATAAATTCCCATTTCTTTTCCAAATCTGGCTCTTCATTTTTATAATCCTTTACAAACTCTTCCAGATACTTTTTTCCATCCAAAATCCCATGCAGGATCAGCCGGTTGAAAACCGCGTAAAGTTCCGGCTCACTCTTTTTCCAGAAAACATCCTGGTATCTACTTCCTGTAAAGTTTTCATAACGTTCCAGATACTTCAGCAAACTTTTCGTACTGTATGTTTTGCCTTTCAGAGTATCTGTAACACACGCTTCAAATTCTTCCGAAGAGAGTTCTTTTACCAGAGGATCCCATTTTTCTTCTGTCAGATCAATGTAATGCCACTCTTCCGGTTCATTACTTCTAAATGGAAACAGCGTAAGAAACGTTTTTACATTTTCCACCCTGAACGTTTCATTCATGCATTTTTCCAGCCGTTCTTTACCGTCGATACGGACAGAAAGTTTCCCATATGTTCTTAAAATCCGTGAACAAAGTACATAAGCCTCTTCTGGATATGTCTCTTTTCCAGGCAAAAATGCCTCTAATACATTCAGACCAATTTTTTCTGCTGTCAACCCGGAAAGGCTTATCCGATCGGGTCTCTCTACAAAATACATCAGTACAAAATTTAAAAAAGCGGTCTCTTTGTCGGAATATCCAAACATACGCATACGTTTTTCCAAAACGGCATCCGCGTTTTTAGCATTTGTGCCTGTTAACTTTACCAGCAGTTTCAGGATATCCAGATCCTTTTTGCGATACCCTTTAAGCTTTGTCATTACTTTGCCTACCATCCACACGAAAAGATTCCATTCAGTAAATACGGATATCTTCCGGTTCTTTGAAAAGCTGTCAGCAAGTTTCTGTTTTATGCCTTCCCACAGTGTTTCATCAGCCGGAAGGATGGACATGGCAAACAACATTTCTTCTGCTCGCTCAAATGGATACGCATGCATGGCCTGTTTCCACCGATTCTTTTCCTTTTCCTCACAGATATAACTGATACTGATCAAAAACAGGTCTTTCTCTCCAAGAATCTGTTTCATCTTTTTCCAAAACAGGTTCTTTTGAGTTCCATTGAACATACAGGTCTCCTGTAAAGGCATCATCCTCGCCAGGGCAAGTCCGAGGGCACGGTATGTCCGCTTTGTCCAGGTCAGATCTTCTCCAATACGCTCCAGGACTTCTCCCGGATAGTGCAGTCCATAAGCGGTTTCCATGTCTACTTTCGGCTTTTCCAGAAACATATCATTTTCTTTTAATTGCATATAAATTTTATATTTTTCCTCATTAGATGACAGCTTATAGATCAGGTTCGTCATCTGCCGGTACAGGGTAATATCAAGCCATTCTTCATAAATCTTCCATTCCATCCAATTTCCTCCTGTTTTCCCATATAAAAAGGGGACTGTTCGCCAGTCCCCCAAAATTGTTCTTATGCTGCCAGGATAATCTTCTTTTTCCGGCTTGCATAAGTGATCGCCATTGTAGAATGTTCCATGCCTCGCTGTTTCTGGTATTGCTTTACATCTGCATAATTTGCAAACGAAAGGATCTTACCATTTTCCTCTAACAAGTTATCTTCCATATTTTCACTCTCGCAGGAAGCCAGCGTCCAGTTTACATGGCAGATATAACAGGTCATGCCTGCAAATCCCAGATACTTATGTACATACTCTTCCGCTGCCTCAGCACTCGGAAAATAACGTGCATACTCCAGGGAACGGCAAACGATCCGGCCTTTGTACCATCCGGCAAAATACCGGTCCTTTTTCAGTTCAAGTACATACCCTGTCAGATAAATCTTCTGTAAAGCATTTTCTTCCTCGTCCATCATATCAAGAAGCTGTTCCGCATAGATTTTTTTCCATTTTAATGTGTTCTTCTTTATTATTTTACGCAGCATTATCTTTTTCCTCCTCAGTTCCCACAATGAGTTTTTCTACCATTCTGTACAAGTTCTGGAAATTTCCAGCCTGTCTGCGGCGTGTCATGCAGTCCTGTTCAAATGCCCGGATCACAGCAGAAGTTCTTGCAAACAGTGTGAAGATTTCCTCATCTTTCAGCTGTATGGTAACCTCTTTTTCTTTCCGGTAGCTGTCTTTTTTACAATACTGCCCGCCATTGGCATTATGCATCGCTATACCGGTGCCATTCTGTATCCTGACAACCCACGGATAATTTAAAACTTCTCCTTTGTTGTTGCGAACCTTCCTCTGTATGGAAAATACTGTAACTCTTCCCGTGTTGGAATTTTTATCCTCGCAAAAGATCTTTTGCTGGAAGAATTTAAATTCCTGTACATTATTCCATATACGGGAATACACGTATTTTATGATTTCCGGACTCAGATTTGCATAAACGCTGATGCTGTCTTCTTTGCTGTAGTCAACCATAACAGCCCGGATCCTGGAATAATCGCTGGCAAAGTCTTCGTGAAGATGCCAGAAATCCTTTGGTTCTGCCATCCGCAAAAAGCTATTAAATTCCAGTAACGTATTCTGTGTCTTATGAACACAGATCTGCTTTGATACATCCGTATTCTGTTCTTTTTCTTTCCTGTTTTTCCTGTTCATCCTTACCTCCTGATAAAACGCAGCAGTTTCTTTGTCAGAAGAGCCGGAAGCTGTTCAAGATCCGTAATATCCAGAAAAGATTCCTCATAAATTTCCTGAATTGCTTCCTTGTCGCTTCCGATCGCAGCCGCCTGAAAGAATACTCCCTGCTGCAGCAGCTTTTTCCGAATCTTCTGAAGGTCCCTTTTTGCCCCTGTGCCTCCATACTGGTTTGCATTAGGTGCACCATCACTGATCACAAACAGCAGTTTCTGCTTTTCCGGTCGTTCCAAAAGACGGCTGCCAGCATACCACAATGCAGTTCCATCCCGGTTGCTTCCATAAGGCTGCATACCAGCGATCCGGAACCGATCCTTTTCATCCGTTTCAAAATCTGCGCAGCAATGCAGATACACCGTTTCGTCTTTCAGGTTCTCATGCCGGTATCCATCTGTATGATGTCCGCACACCAAAACCGGTATTTCTGATTCCATACAAAAATCATACAGGCAAAGTGCTGCAAGAATGGCATGATCCATCCGTTCCCCACACATGGAAAAAGAATTATCGACCAGCACAGCCACACAGATATCCAGCTTTTTTCCTGGCTGTTGTTTCTTAAATACTGCCCCAGACGGTGCAGCTATGTTTCGAAGATCTACCCGACGTCCAAGAAAAAGCTTATGTTCCGTGCGTTCTTTCTGATTTTTCAATATAGGAAGCAGTTTCAGGCGAAGTCTCTTTTTTACCTGTTCAAGCTGCCCCTCATACTTTTCTGTCAGTAATTTTAAAAAATCTGATATCTCGGTCTTACGGCAAAGTTTTTTCTGTACCAGGTCATGGCCTTCTTCAAACGGTATCTCCATCAATTCCTTTTGAAGATGTTCGAAAATTTCTTTCTGTATCTTTTCATCAAGCGTCTCTTTCGCCATTTCATAAAGGATTTTTTGTAAGGCATTATCACTGGATGCTTCCGTTTCTGAGGCAGGGATGCCACATTCATTCTGTTTGTCTTCGAAGCCACCAGACTCCCTGACACATTTCGGAAGATTTTCACACAGCTGCTGCAGAAATTTCTGAAGCTCTGCAGTGCGCCCGTTTTCAGGGTCTTCCGTTTCCTGATCCTTTCCGTTTCTTTCTGTTTTGTCTTCTGTTTCCGACTCCTGTTCCGTATCCTCTTTTCTGATCTTATCTTCATTTTGCTCAGTCTGTGACCCTGTGTTACCCTGCTTTTCTTCCTCCGGTTCTTCTTCGGATTCATTCGGGTTTTCCTCTTGCCCTTCACGCTCTTCCTGTTCTGGCTTTTGCTCTTCATTTTCTGTACTGTTCTTCTCTATTTCATCTATGATTTCCGCAAAATATTTCCAGATCATCAGAAGGATATGGTTGGTGGCAAGATATCTCTCCATGTCATCTGCTGCCTTTCCCGCTTCATCAATGACCGGCATAAGCAGTTTTAGTGTATCAATAAGCTCGTAATCCGCCCATCCCAGGCATTGACCCTTGAAGACAAGGCATACTGTGCACACAGGTTCATAAGAATAGATAACCTGTCTTTCTCCGTTTCCAGCATTTCCCTAAGTGTTGGAAGCCATTCCACATTTCGGTCACGATTCATAAGGATTCCCCTGCGGATGCTTCCCGGAAAAAGGGCGCACATCTTCTCTTCTATGTACATATCATTCAAAAGATTGCTGAGATAAGATGCTGTCTGCAGAAAGATAGAAAGGATTGCTTTATCTTTTCTTTCAAAGTAGACATTCATCGCATCCAATGCCTCTTTTTCCTGTGCATTTTCCGGTACTGGCTCCTTTGGATACCAGCTACCATTTAACATATGCTCGGCATACCTTTTTCTAAGTGCAGAATCCGTATACCGGTAATGTCCGCATTCATGTCCCAGAATCCCGATCAGGCTGTCACTTTTTAATTCCAGTGTCAGAAAACTTGACGTAATCTGGTTTCCAAGATTTACGGCAACTGTTTCTCCCTGATTCCATCCTGCAATCCCCGAATTTTTATCATCGTATAACCGTAATGTAGTCAACTTTCCACCCGTGATTTCATGCCCGATCGAGGTCAAAAGATCACGATACTGCGGCGTATGAAATACTTTTTCCGGTGTCAGTTTTTCTTTCTCTGCACACATCCGTTTCCGGTATAAAGCCTTTTTCATTCGTTTCCTCCATCCGTTTTTAATCCACATCACAATGAGGAAGAAGAAAGATGCGTTCCATAGTTCCCTGTTCTTCCCTGTCCATGGATGCTTTGCTGAGCAGTGCTGTCCATGCTGACCTCCTGAGATCATTGGAAACCATGTAACTTAACACCCAGTTTTCCAATTCCCGGTATCCGCATACGCCATCCGTAATGTCCTGTTCAATCAAATATTCATGGATCTTGCAGACCGTGGCAGCCATAAAGGACAGAAGTTCTTTGTTTTTAAACCCGGTTCTTTTCATTGCCCTTTTTGCCATTTCCTCTTCTGTCAGGGCTTCCTTTGGCTGAATCAGGTTCATTCGGGAAAGAACTGACTGGTTGAAGTTCTGACAGCCAACATAATCCAGATTAGTGGTCATGATCACAATCGTATCCGGATTTCTCCGTATCTGTTCTCCATTTACCAGATCGGTTACAGCTCCATCGTCAAACAGGGAGTTTAATCTCGTAAGTGTCCCAGGTTTTTCAATCATGGCCGGCTCCTGAATTTCAATCACAGATGGTTCCCTGCATGCCTTTACGATTTCTGACTCTTTTAATAGGAAGTCTTTTTCATTTTTCGACTTTTCATAGCCTTTTTCATAAACTGCTTTCAGGATCTCCTGAAAAGCTTTTTCCCGGCTGATCCCCTCTTCATAAATGCCATTTACCGTTGCAAGAGCTGAAGCCGGATCCATTTCAATGTCTTCCAGACGTGGCAATTCCATTTCCAGATGCGCTGTTCCTCCCATATTTGGTACGGTGGTCGCTAAAAGTTCCAGTTCATCCGTTCCGGGTCCACAGGTGAACACATAATATGGAAGCCCTAAAATCTGGGCGATCATTCTGGCATCCGTTGTCTTTCCAGTACCGGCATCGCCTGTCATCATAAACAGCCTTGCCGGTGTCTTATCCACCATCTGCAGGATTTCTTCAGCTTCCTTACTTACCAGATAGTCTTCTGGAAGCGAAGGGATCCTTTCTTTTGTCCTTTCATTTACATCCCATCTGCCAGAGTAGATCTGTTTTAATTCAAAAAGTGTTCTTTTTGTCTTCTCATTTACAGGCAAAAGCACATGAAACTTTCCATAGATTTCATCGTTTGGTGCATATACCCCGGCCGCAATTTTATATTCCGGAAGCACATCCTCCAGTTCCTCTGCACGGAACTGGCTCTTTTCCAGCGGGACCGCCTGCTGCGGATTTGCTATTACTTCGCAGTACATGGCATCGCAACAGATAAATGCCGCCCTCAGTGCAGCTTCCATGTCTTCCCATTCCTTTTTTTCCTGTTCTTCAAGTATGTAGAAATTTTTTTGGAACTCTTCGTTAAATAAAGGATTATCCGGGACCAGATTGGCATAAGCCAAAAGGGCCAGGTACTGCTCGCCTGTGTTTTTGCCCTCCCGGATTCCCGGAAGCTTCTCGTTTTTTTCTTCTGTCTTTAAAATCCCACTGAAACGTCCGTTTTTCGAATTATAAGTCATTACATACTTTCCCTGATTTCCAGGATATTCCATGCAGAAATAATTTATGGCATCCCTGCCCCTTTGTATACCGGCAGCACCAGAGTCTTTTTCTTTCCGGATCTGAATCAGTGTCAGAAGAGCATGTAACGTAGGCCCATGAAGGCGGGAGACTTTTCCCTGCTTCCTGATATTTCGCATGGAACAATCCGCTTCATCATAGCTGATCCGTTTTTTCCCTGCTTTTTCCAACATCATCCGAAATGGGTCCGGAATGGGTTCTTTCATAATCCATGGTGCATAAAAACAAAGATCTGGCATTTTGTTCCCTCCTCTTTCATTATGTAATTTTCTGCATACGAAGGAAAGAAACAGGCAGAGCATTGGATTTTTCCAACGTCTGCCTGTCATTCATTCTTTATGCGCTCTTTTCCTGTTCCAGGATTGCTTCATATATTTTTCGGATACGGTACCCAAACATGGTGTTTCGCCGGCTGATGTAATCCGTCCGGATAGCCTGTGCGATTGCACGTTTGCTTCCCACAATTATAAACCTTTCTCTGGCTCTTGTTACTGCTGTATAGAAAATGTTTCTGCGAAGCATCCACCGGAAACATGGAAGCATTGGAAGGATTGCCATCGGATATTCACTGCCCTGAGCCTTATGTACCGTAATCGCATATGCCAGTGTCAGCGGCCAATAGTCTTCCTCCTGATATTCCATGACCCGGCCATCCCCAAAATCTACACGCATGACCATTTTTTGATCTTTCCGAAAAATCCCTATGACTTCTCCAATGTCGCCATTTGCTACTTCATCGTTGTTTTTTGTCTGCATGACCCGGTCACCTTCCCGGTAAGTATTCCTGCCATTTGTGATTTCCGGATAACCGAAACGCTTTGGATTCGCAATGTCACGCAATACCAGATTCAATGCATCCGTACCTGCTTCCGTATCTTTTCGAAGCGGTGACATCACCTGCACTTCTTCCAGAGAACCGTTTCTCTGCAGTACTTCTTTCCGATAGATTTTCTGTATCTTTCGCGAAGCCTCCTCCGGTGTGGAAGCCGGAATAAACTGAAAGGTATCATCAAACACCAGATCCAGCTGATTCTTATTGATCTTAATGGCATTCTGGCTGATGGTGGAATTCCCTTCCTGTCGGAAACATTCATCTAAGACAGTTACCGGAAATACGCCGGAATCAATGATCTCCTGAAATACTTTTCCAGGCCCTACGGATTCGATCTGATCTTTATCACCCACCAGGACCAGTCTGGCACCGGATTTAATACTGGAAAACAGTTTATCCGCCAGATACATATCGACCATGCTGAACTCATCTGCTATGATCAGGTCATCTGGAATTGGCTGCTCGTTCTTCCATTCTTCCTCTCCAGCTTCTCCAGTAAGCCCTATGGATTTATGGATCGTCAGAGCTGGATACTCTGTACATTCCCGCATTCGCCTTCTGGCGATGCCTGTAGGTGCACATAAAAGGATCACCGCATTTTTATCCAATGCTTCCTGTACAGCAATGATGAAACGGATCACCGTAGTCTTTCCTCTGCCGGGTCCTCCTGTAATGATGGATACCGGGTTTTCAAAGACATTTTTTACTGCCACCTGCTGTTTCGCATTCAAAATAATATCCTGTTCTTTCTGGATCTTTCTTAAAATACGGTCAACATTTACAGCCATTCCCGTCTGCATATGGAGCCTGACTAATGCGGCAGCAGCTCCCAGTTCGGCCTGGAAGCTTTTGCGTGTATAAAACCCTCCATCGTGGCAGACCAGGCTTCCATCTGTATGGATCATATCATTGCCTGTATCCCGGATTGCCCGTTCAGAGACCGGTGAAACATCTTTGTTGTGATTTAAAAGTTTTTCGACACGTTCTATAATGTCCTCTCTTTTTAAATACAAATGTCCTTCGCCTTCTGCTTCTGACATAATATGCAAAATAGCAGCCTTAATGCGAAGGGGATCATCTGCACGGAAATGTTTTGCCTTTACTGCAATCTGGTCAACAGTCAGAAATCCAAATCCATGAACCTCACAGAGCCGGAAAGGCTCCTCTTTCACGATCATAACTGCAGCAGGACCAAATTTCTCCTGTATTTTTGAAACTTTTGCAGGAGTCACCCCAAAAGGGGACAAATACATCATCAGTTCCCGAATGGAACTGCTTTTTTGATATCCTTCCAGAATATCATCTAAGCGTTTCTGCGTAATTCCTTTTACCTGAAGGAGTTTCTCCGGGCTGTCATTAAAAACATTCAGTGTGTCTTCCCCAAACGTTTCCACGATGCGGGCTGCCATTGCCGGTCCGATCCCTTTGATCAGGGATGACGACAAATAAGTCCGAATACCTTCTTTTGTGGTTGGCATGGTTACTGAAAAATTGCTCACACTATACTGCATTCCATATTTTGTGGGTTTCCAGTCTCCCGTCAGTTCCACATCCAGGCCTTCGTTTGTCGGAAGTTCGGTGCCAAATGCCTGAAATATTCCATAATTTCCATTCTTTTGTTTTTTTACTTCCTCCGGTAAATCTTCATTGGTCATGTAGGAAGCTACCGTATATCCACTTCCTGCATTATAATAGATCTGCCGGATGGCTTTACAGCAAATGCTCATGTTCCAGCTCCTCTCTACCATGAGATCCAGAGATAATTATTGCATCCCATACTGGTGATGAAACCATCCTTCTTTAGTTTTTCCCGGATCACCTCTGTCTGTCCAAAAGGATAACCTTTTAAAATTCCAATCCTTCGATATTTCCTTTTTCCAATGGAAATACTGCAGATTCCTTCCCTGTTTACTGAAAAACGGTTTCGATTTTCAGATTCCAGAGTTTTCCGAATCGCCTGGATCAGCTCAAAGCCTTCCTTTTCGTACCATATGGCAGCCTGTGCCCTGCATCTTGCCTGCTTCTCCTGATTATCGAAATTTACCGTTTCCGATCCCTTCTCATGATTTTTCGGTAAATCCTCGGTCTTTTCAGTATCTGCATGTACTTTACGGGCATCTGCATGGTTTTTTTGCTGCTTATTGTCATCATCATTCTCATTCGTTTCCTCCTTATCCTTTTTCATAATAAATTTTTCATAGAAAAACAATCCTGCTGCAACCGGAATGACTAATGAAAGGGACTGTATGATCACTGCCAGAAATACCGGCCATAAAAATGGTGATACTAACAGACCAAAAATTCCAGTTATCACGCACAGCTTTTTATGTGCATACAACCATTTGTTCATTTCCTCCATCATAAGCATTTTCTCCTATGATCTGCTCAGTCAAAATCCAGTTTTTCATCATCTGTTTCCATGTACCGGTCATCAATATCCTGACTACGCTCCCGGCTTCTTGCCGAAGTTCCTCTGGATCTTGTCCCGCCAGAATTTGATCTCCGTCTGTCATCCGATGCATCTGTCCTGGTATTGCTTCTGTATCTTCCACCTTCACGTTCCCTGTCATAGTCACGGTCATCCATTTCTGCTGCTCTTTCACTTCTGGTGCTTCTGGAAGCTGAACGCTGGTTTTCTGCACGGTCAGAACGGTTTCGATTAGAAGATGCCCTCGTTTCTCTTTCCGGTTCTTCCCGCTCGTCATTTCCAGATTCTAAAGCTTTCTTACTTTCTGCAAAAGAAATCTCTTCAATCATAAGCCGCATGCCGTAGACATTTTCACCAGCCCGATTCTTGTAGTTGTCATTCTGCATACGACCTTCTACCAGAATCTTGATACCCTTAAACAGATATTTTTCCGCGAACTCTGCTTTTCGGCCAAAAGCCGTACAGCTGAAGAAATCTGCTTCCGGATCTCCTCTTCGTACAAATTTCCGGTTTACCGCCAAGCGAAAGTTTGCGATGGCAAGTTCTCCATTCTCTGTCTGTGTGTAGCGTAAATCAGGCTCATTTACTACTCGTCCCATCATGATTGATTTGTTCATAATTGTCCTCCCATAACTTTATAAAGTTTTCCAGTTTCATTCCAGATGTTCCCGCATACATTTGACTAATGCTCCCATACCATTTTTTCGGATCTCGCGGGCAGCAGAGTCAGCCGTACATAAATTTTTTGCCATCTCCAGTGATTCTTCTCCCGGATGTGTTGCAAACAATACCGGTATCAGATAAAACAGAGATTTTTTGACCAGCATATCATATGCCATCTTAAAAGATTCAGGCGAAGTTTCTTTTCCATCTGGATTACATACGATCTGCCATACTCCTGGATATTCGATAATCCATTCAAGAAGGTGCACGACCTCCTTTTCCATCTTTTTTCGTTTCATAACGCCCTCCTTGCATTCTGAGTTTCCTTGTGTTTTTTATGATCCTCCTTTCCTTATTTGCTGATCTGTACTTGTTGTCTGCCATATTTTTGCAACAAAAAAAGGCCATTTAGAAATTTTCATTCTAAATGACCTTATTTATTACAAAGGCAGGAGGCTTTTGGCTCCTTAATGTTTTACTCCCGGTCAGATCCGGAACCAGCGTTTCTTATCTGTGTCTACAGATACAAATACAAATCTCACAATCATATTAACACAAGATATTGTTGGCGTCAATCGCACTTTTGCTATATTTTGTATTTTCGATTTTCAAAGATTTAATCAACTTCTCTTATTACTTATGGAAATGTAATTTTACCATTTTTATTTATACGAATCTTAAATGTACCACCAAACATTTTATTGTTATTTTTTTTATCTCTACAGTAAAAATATCCAATTGCGGTATCTCCTCCCTCTCTTCGATTAAATTATTCTTTTGTCATCTGATTTTAATTTCTATTTTTCCTTCCACTGGGCTATATAA